>JAQQAK010000252.1 GCA_028527945.1 Spirochaetaceae bacterium | reverse complement strand
GTTGATTCTAGAAACCCATCTTCACAAGGCAAGTACAATGTGGACCATGTTGTAGCATTGGAGGCTAAAGTTAGTGCCCTAACCAAGAGACTTGATGAGGCAAACATCAGGGGGAAGAGGTCTGAAAACCCTCATGAACCTTGGTGTATGGCTTGCAAAACCGTTGGGCACACAATGGAAGATTGCTACAACCAAAGGGAAAACATGGGAGTTAGTGCAATTATGCCTAGGGGTAGGGGGGATGGAGCACATGTCAACCTTGGTTACAACCCCACTTACCACACTTCATGGAGGTCTCATCCCAACTTCTCTTGGAGATCTCCTCCCTTCCAGCAAGGTGAACCTAGCCAAATCAATCAAGCTCCCCAACCTAGTCCACAATCCGTTGCTCCTAGTGCCCCTCATGCACCACCTCACCAATCTTCTTCCCAAGTCTTCAACCTTGCTGAAATGGACTCAAAGCTTAACATGCTAGTCAAGGGCATGGAGACATGCCTTGCTAAAGGAATGGAGTTGAGTCCCAAGGTAGACGAGCATGGCAAAGCAATTGGTAGGATAGAGAATCAACTAGGGCCAGCCATGCACACTATTTCCAAACTAGAAGGGCAAATGCAACAATTGGCTGCCACACTCACATCAAGGGACAAGAGCACTCTTCCTAGTTAGGCTTTGCCAAGAATTCAAGGGGGAGGAGAGCATGGAGTAGGTTTCTGCTTTATCAGAGTCATCAAGAATTTTATAGATTTTATTATCTTTGATTACAATATTTTTATTGAAAAGTCTCTTATCTCCAGTATAAACGCAATGACAGTTTTTAAGAATTAACATGAATAGGTCTCCGTATTTAAGATGATATCTTCTATAATTTTAAGAGCAGTATTTTTTCTATATGTGGCTGTACTTCGTTGATCATCAATGGGTGTAAGACATTCACTATATAGTGAAAGAATTTTATCAAGCTTTTCCTGTCCATGTTTTATTAGAAGTTGCTCAGCTGTAATATTTCTTATTATAGTGGGCGCGCATGCTCCTATGGCCAGTTTAAAATCAATAAAATTATTATTCTTTTTTTTATAAATTACAGAAATATTTAATTTGGATAAAGCATTGGCTGCTCTTGTTCCAAGCTTTTTATAAATAAAATCATAACCTTCTAAAAGTTTTATGCTTATACTGCTAACTATAGAAATTGATTTTTCATTGTTATTTAAAATAGTTTTACCAGGAGCAGTAATAAAATCTTTTATTGGAATTGTTTTTTTTAAGACTTCGTTATTTTTCATTTCAAAATAATTGATATTTGCGTCAAGAATGTAAAGAGCCGGTAATGAATCTCCGGCAGGACTGGCGTTACATATATTTCCTGCAAGCGTCGCTGCGTTTCTTATTCCAGGTGAAGCAATTGATTTTAATGATTCTCTTAAAATTTGAGGTGTTTTATCAAAGTCTATAATTTCAGAAATCTTTGCACCCGCGCCAATTTCTATACAGCCATTTTTAGTTTTTATATTATTTAAGTTTTTGATCTTGGATGTAGAAAATACTTGGGGAGGTATTAAATGATCATCAAAAGATTCTTTTCTTGTAGCATGATTTCTAACAATTAGGTCTGTTCCTCCAGCTACAGGAATAAATCCTTCTTTTACCAGTGTCAAAGCTTGTTCAATAGTTTCAGGTAATAAAACATTAGCGTCTGTTTTATCAAAAATAAATTCAGAACTATTTAGTATTTTTGAAAAGAATGTTTTTTCACAATTTTTAAGATTTTTAGATGCTATTTTTACTGCGTCTATAATCATTGTATAACCAGTACATCTGCAGAGGTTTCCAGAAAGAGCTGTCTTTATTTCAGATGTAGACGGATCAGCATTACGCATTAAGAGAGCAGCTGTAGCCATGATGAACCCAGGTGTGCAGAACCCGCATTGAACCGCGCCTGCTTCAGCAAATGCGTCAGATATTATTTTATATTCTTCAGTTTCTGAAAATCCATAAGAAGTTATGACATTCTTACCATGCGCACTTATTGCTGCTGTTGAGCAGGCATTTACTAATTTACCATCTAAAAGTATTGAGCAGGCTCCGCATTCTCCTTCACCACAACCTTCCCGAACTGAAGTATTGCCGGCGTCTTTACGAATTAAATCAAGTAATCGTGTATTTGAAGTTGTTTTTAATGAAACTAAATTTCCATCAAGCATGAACTTTATTATTATATTATTTTTCATCTAAGTTTTTCCTCTAAAATTTCAGGTGTAATGGGAATATTTTTTATAATTTTTTTGACAGCTTGAGATACTGCTGCCGCTACTGCGCCAGCAGGACCTTCGTTTGGAAGTTCTCCAGCTGCTTTGGCTCCATAAGGGCCATATTTATAAGGATTATCAATAAAAAAACATTCAGTATCAGGAAGATCAAGACTTGTTGGAATTGTATAATCTGTAAATGATCTTTGATCAAATTTTCCATTTGAAAATTCCATTTTTTCAATAGTAGAGTAACCTAAAGCCTGTGCAGTTCCTCCCTGCATTTGACCAGTTAATATTTTTATATCTATTGGAGTCCCAACATCATAAACAGCCCATGATCCAGTAATAGAAATATCATATGTAATTGAATCGACTTCAACTTCGACAACGTTAATGGACCAGGAATAACAAGGATAGGCGTCTCCGTTAAATGAGTTTTGATCCCATTTTATTTCGTCCGGTTGTTTGTATCTTTTTTCAACTGTAATGTTGTCTTCTTTGCTTTCTATTTTTTGTTTTAATTCTTCTGATGCATCTTGAAGTAATTTACCAACAATTAATATTGTTCTTGAAGCGACTGTAGGTCCTGAATTGGGGACAATAGCTGTATCTGGCTGACTGAAAAAAACATCTTCCAATGGTAGGCCTGTACTTTCTGAAACTATTTTACGCAGTGTTGTTGATGCGCCTTGTCCCATTTCAACATTAGAGACAAAAACTGTGGCTTTATAACCTGATTTTGTTTTTGATTTTTCTGCGGAAACTTTTACAACAGCTTTTATAAGATCTCTTTCACCATTTCCTGTAAAACCTCCGCCATGTGCGGCAAAAGATATTCCAATACCTTTTAATTTGTTTCCTGTTTGCGGTTTTTCATAATCAGACCATTTTATGGAATAGCCAGAAACTTCTTCAATTTTTTGGAGCATTTCATCAAATTTTATATCATCCCGAAAAGTTCCACTAGTTACTGATTTATCACCTTTTTTGTACAAATATTTTTGTTTTAAGGCTAAAGGAGAGACTTTTAGCATTTTAGACAGAAAATACATATTCATTTCTGCGCCAAATATTGCCTGAGGACCTCCAAACCCTCTGAATGCACCAGAAGGTACATGATTTGTTTTCATTGTCCTTCCGCGTATTTTAAGATTTTCTATATTATAGGCCCCACTTGCGACAAAAATGGCCCGTTCAAGGACTACACCAGAAAGACTTTGATAAGCTCCTGCGTCAAGGCGACAGTCTATATCCATTGCTGTAATATTACCGCTTTGATCTATTGCTGTCTTAAAGTTTATCAAGGATGGATGGCGTTTAGGGGTTGATGCCATGTCTTCATGCCTGTCAAGAATTATTTTAACAGGATGCCCTGTAGCCATAGCTGCGGCAGCAGCCTGAGCAGAAATAATTGAAGGATAATCTTCTTTTCCTCCAAAGGCTCCTCCTGTACAGCTTTGAATAACTCTAACTTTATCTTTTTCAAGTGAAAAAGCATTCATTAGAGAATTTTGTACATAGTAAGGACATTGCAAAGAACCTTCTACTTTTAATATTCCATTTTTATATTCAGCAATTACTCCCTGAGGTTCCATATAAGCTTGTTCCTGGAACCCTGTTCCAAAAGATTCTTCGTAAACTTTATCAGCCTTTTTAAATGCTTCTTCTGGTGTGCCTTTGGTTATATTGTAATCGTTAAAAAAAATATCAGATTCTTCTATAGTTGAAATGGCTGGTAATTCTTTATATTCAATATCTATTAGAGAACAGTACTTTTCGCAGACCTCAAGCTCAGGTCCCGCAACAGCTATAATTGCCTGACCATAATAAAGAATTTCTTTTTCAGCAAAAAAAGGCCAGTCCTGTGTAACAATTGTGGCTCTATTCATTCCATTAAAACTACATGCATCTATATATACATAGTTTTCAGGAAGTGAAAGTTTTATTATTTCTATAATTTCAGCATGTTGAACCTTTGCTGAAAGTATTGACATATAATACATTTCAGGTCGGTCTATATCAGAAATATAATTTACACTTCCGCTGCTTTTTTCTTTTGAATCATTTCTTATTACTGGTACGCTAATTTTATGCAAAATTACTGTCTCCTACTAATCAATCTTTTCAGCTCTAAAAGTTTGAAAAGAACAAACTTTCTGAAAGAGTTGATATATTCATCTGGATGCTTCAAAGCTGCAAAAAAAACTTATCAAAACGGTTCTATAAAGAAAGTTTTTTCATTGCTCCATCAATATCTTTTAAGCCGTTGCCTGTTACAAGCAGAACAACGTTTTCATTATTCTTAATTTCATTTTTCTCTTTTAATAATCCTGCTAAAACTGATGCCGATGAAGGTTCTGCGAATAGTCCTGTAGTAGAAGCTAATTCAATTTGTGCAGAAAGTATTTCATCATCAGTGACATTAATTGCCCTTCCTGAGTATTTTTGAAGCATTTTTAAAGCATAATACCCATTTCGAGGAATATCGACAGAGATAGAGTCTGCCGCAGTATTAGATGGGATGGGATCTGAAAAGTCTCCATTAGAAAGAGCTCTGTTTATAGCACATGAACCTTCAGCCTGAACTGAATGAATGACAGGGATTTTATCAATATAGTTATTTTTATAAAGATCTGAGAATCCGCGATATAGGCCTCCTAAAATACATCCGTCGCCAACAGGTACAAAAACATGATCAGGAGCTTTTTCTAGCTGAAGAAATATTTCTAAGGCAGATGTTTTTTTACCATCTAAAGTGAGCGGATTATAAGCCGTATTACGGTTTAAGCCTCCATTTTTATTTGTATATTCAATAGACTGGTCAAAAGCCATGTCATATGTTCCTTCAACAAGGTTTACATCTGCACCATATTGAAGAGATTGAACCATCTTTGCTTTTGGCGCAGAAGCTGGAATAAATATTTTAACCTTTTTTCCAGCGGCAGCACCCACTCCTGACATTGATGAGGCTGCGTTTCCTGTAGAAGCTACAACAATATCATCAATTTTATGTTTAATAGCAAATGCTGCAACAAGATAAGAGGCTCTATCTTTTAGAGAGCCTGTTGGGTTTAGAGTATCATCTTTTATAAAAAGATTTGTAAGACCAAGTTTTTTTCTAAGATTAAGAGGCTGCCAAAGGGGAGTGTTTCCGACTGGGATAGGTGGAAAGTATTCTTTTTCAACAGGTAGAAATGAATGTATAAAGTTTTCACTATCATTTATGTCTACAGTAATTTTATGATCATTTAATGTTTCAAGAACACCTCTTACAGGTCGATTTTTTTCAGATTTTCTTGAGCATTCAGGGCAAAGATATACACCTGGTTTTATATCGAATGTTTTTCCACAGTCAGAACACTTGTAGTAAAAACTCATAAACTTTCCTCTAAACTGTAAACTAGTGAGGCGTAAAAAGCGCTACAAATAACAAGGTCTTCAATTCTGTTGACCTCATTAGGGGCGTGTGCCTGATTTTCATCTCCAGGGCCAAATCCTATTGTAGGAATACCATAACGACCGCAAACTGATACAGCATTTGTAGAAAATGTCCATTTATCAACTTTTACATCTTTATCATATAAAATCTTATATGCCTTTTCTCCGGACGTAACAAGTGGATGATTTCTGTCAATTTTCCATGTAGGAAAATATAATGGCTGTCCGAATTTAGTGCCTTTCCAGCTAATTTTATCGTAATATGGAACTTTTACGTCTTCAAAATCCTCAATAACTTCTTTCACCTGATTAACAGCTAATTCCTCAGTCTCTCCCCATGTAAGACGTCTGTCCAGGTAGAGTGAAGCCGTGTCAGGTACAGCACATTGAGAAGGCCCTTGAGCTTTCATTTGGGATACAACTATTGTTCCTTTTCCAAGAAAATTTTCTTCATCAGGTTTAAGGTTTTCATTTAGTTTTTCTATAGCTATGGCGCCTTTTGCTGCTTTATAAGCTGCGTTTACTCCTCTTTCAGGAGCTGAACCATGGCATGATACTCCTTTAAATGTAACTTCCATTTCCATACGGCCGCGATGACCACGGTAAAGATTACATGAAGAGGGTTCTGTACTAATAAAGAAGTCGGGAACAAGTTTTTCTTCTTCAATTAGGTATAACCAACACATTCCGTCACAGTCCTCTTCCATAACTGTGAATGTGAAATAAATAGAAAAGTCTCCGTCATAGCCAAGTTCTTTAAGCATTCGGCCCGCGGCTATCATTGAAGCAGCTCCACCTTTTTGATCTGTTGAACCTCGACCTTTTACAAGATTATCTGTAATTTCACCTGAGAAAGGAGGTGTTTCCCACTGAGATTCATCTCCTACTGTGACTGTATCTATATGGGCGTCGAAAACAAGTTTTTTTGGGCCGTTACCAATTCTTCCAACAAGGTTTCCTAGTCCATCAACATAAACTTCATCAAATCCAGCGTCTTGGCAAAGCTCTTTGAGTTTAGCTATAACATCTTTTTCTTCTCCGCTGTAACTTTTTACTTTTACTATTTCTGAAAGCGTTTGAGCTGTATAAGATCTATACTTTTTAGAAAGTTCATTTATCTGTTTTATTTTTTCTGTTAACATTATTTTCTCCTGTCTTTCAGGTATTTACCCTGTATTTCACTAATATTATTGTAATTATTTTCATCTAACCAATCAGATATTTCTTGTGCTATTTTACCATAGGTATTAGGACCACCGCTTATTGCGGCAGTACATACCTGAACCGCGATGGCTCCTGCCATTAAAAACTTTACTGCATCAATTCCAGAAGAAATTCCACCAACGCCGATTATAGGTTTTGTTACAAGCTGTGATACTCTGTATACAACACCTAATGCTATTGGCATGAGAGGCGAGCCTGACATCCATCCTTGTCCCCACTCAGAGCCTAGTGAGGGTTTACATTTTACCGGATCAAAATCTAATGCAGGCCCTAGAGAATTAACTGCTACAAAACCGTCTACAATGGTG
>JAQQAK010000251.1 GCA_028527945.1 Spirochaetaceae bacterium | reverse complement strand
ACAGAAGAAGCGGTTGTAACATCGTTTTCAGTGCTATAATAAATTTCATAGCTGGCTGCATTACTGACAGCATCCCAACTTACAGATAACTGTTTGGAACCAATAGTAACAGCCACATTTTCAGGAGCATCAGGCACAGCAGAAGACATATCTATACTTATTGATGCGGAAGTTCCCGCAGTTAAATCCTTAACAGTACTTCCTGAATACATTGTGTTACCAGAGGCATCAAGAGCATAAAGAGTAAACGTACGGGCTTCACCTGAGTCAACTTCAAGACTTACAGTTTCTCCAGTGAAAGGTTCTTCAACTGTTTCCATATCATCAGCAGAAACAATTAACTTAAAAGAACTTATACTATCAGTATTAACAGTCGTAACCGAACGTGAACAATTTGTATTCAAAGTTATACTTGCTGTTCCTGTATTGTTAAAAAAAGGCTGTTATTACAAGAGCCCAAAACACAGAGAAAAACAAGCAGCAATGTATTTAAAAATCTGCTTTTTTTCATTTTGCTTCCTCTATAGCTATATTTTCTTTTTTATTATAACTTCTTAATAAGCTATACCATTTCTATAAAGTTGTAAATTAAATAGATAATTTTGCGATTTCGCTTTTATAAAGTTTTCATTAAACAACGGTAAAATGCTTTTTCAGAATCTTCTCATGTTCAGATAAATCTTTTAAAAACGCGTCAACAACATTTGGAGCAAAATGCTCACCTCGTTCTTCTTTCACTATTTCTAAAACCTTTTCCAGAGGCCATGGCTCTTTGTAACATCTTTTATTTGTTAAAGCGTCAAAGACATCAGCAAGAGCTACTATCCGGCTGAAAGGATGAATTTCTTCACCCGTAATACCTAAAGGATACCCTTTACCATTCCATTTCTCATGATGTTGATGTGCTACAACAGCAGCCTGAGTCATTGTCTCAAGAGAAGATCGTTTAAAAATCACATATCCAACTTCTGCGTGTTTCTGCATTATTGAATATTCTTCATTTGTAAGTTTTCCTGGCTTTTTTAGTATGGAATCAGGAGTACCTACTTTACCTATATCATGCATTGGAGAAACAAGACGAATTCTGTTTATATCAGCTTCTGAAAGCCCCATTGTAGTGGCTATTTGACAAGCATAGTCAGTCACTCTTTTAATGTGGCTGACAGTTTCAATAGATCGGCCTTCAACAACTTCTGAAAACGTATTTATAACTTCTCGCTGGGTTTCAGAAACTTCGTTTATTAAAGAAAGATTCTCAAAAACTGCCTTTAAATTTGAACTAAGAGAACGTATCAATAATTTATCATCCTTAGAAATAATACGATCCCAATTAAAAATCAAAATACTATCGTCCCCTTTTTTTGTCTTATAATACCCGATGTACCCGTCTTTCAGAAAAACCTTCTCTTGCCTTTTTATTACAGAGGCAAGTTCTTTTTCAATTTCAGGAGGGACTGCTTCCCAGATATTTCCTTTATGAGAATTCACATAATCTCCTGTGCCAGCTTTTATAGAATATTTATTTTCATAGTTTTTACGCATAGCCCATAAGCTGGAACATTTTACAGGCGGGGTTTTATCATTATCAAAAATTGAAGATACTCCAGTTAGAACCTCAGAATTCAACTGACTTAATGAGTTAAGTTTTAAAAGTTGATTTGATACATCAAATAATTTTGAAAAAGCTATCTTAGCCTTTTTTATGGAAGAAACCAAACTGTAATCTCTTAATGAAGTTGTAATTGAAGTAAATAATTTCTGAGAACTTAATTCTGTTTTTTCTTTATAGTCATTTATTTCATATTTTACTATAACCTCCTTTACAGGAGCACTACCAGGCTGACCGGTTCGTAAAATAATTCTTACATCCAAATTCTCAAGAATTTCTCTGATTTCCTTCACACAAACAAGCCCGGCATCTTCAGTTTCCATAACAACATCCAACAAAATTACAGCAACATTGTCCTCCTTCTTCATTATTTCAATCGCCTGTCTGCCGGAATACGCGTCAATAAATTTTAATGGGAGGCCTTTAAATGTATACTTGGCCAAAACCATTTGTGTAAGAGTATGTACACTTTCATCATCATCTACGATTAAAATCTTCCATTCTGAAGCTTCAATAACATTGGCATGTACATCTTGTTTTTCATTCTTTTTTTTGAATACAAATTTTTTTCCGATTGTGTTACTTGTCATAATGTCCCCTCTTTTTATAATTCATAGAAAAGATTACTACTCCGCGCTAATCTTTTTGACGCTGTAGAGATTATTTATTCAATTTTTTTGTTAAGTAACATTGAGAACTTTTTAAAATAGATAATCTCGCGTTAACTACTTATAAAATAGCCCATTTATAGTTATACGACATGACAAATCTTACGCTATATCTTTGAAAGTTATTTCATATAACAAACCTTGTGGTGTATTTTTCTTACAGATGATTTGACCTTTTAATTTGGTTGTTACAAGATTGTACACGATATTCATACCAAGCCCACTACGTCCCTGGTCTTTTTTGCTTGTATAAAAAGCATCAAAGATATGCAAAAGCTCTGCTGCCTCCATACCCGTTCCATTATCTGCAAAAACAATTTTTATTTGATCAGATTCTTTATAAACTTTGATTTCAATATGGCCTATTTCTATATTTTCAAATCCATGAATAATTGAATTCATTACAAGATTTTCTATAATCTGTGCCAACGCGCCAGGATAGATAACTACTTCCAAACTCGCATCACATTCTATGTCTATTGTATGTTTATATTTTTTTAGCTCAGATCTTATACTGACAAGAATATCATGAATGTATTCTTTTAATTTTATATTACGTATTACATCATTTGTCTGATCAACCGCTACAAGTTTAAAGCTCTTTATTTGTTCTGCGGCGGTTCTCATAAGAGCTAACATCATATCAGAATTAATTAATGCTATCGAAATGAAATCATCAAAATCATCAAAGGTTAAATTATTCTCTTCGAATTTTTTATTAAATAAAATTGCAGACTCATTAAGATTTGAAGCAGCCTTTACACCCTGGTTAATAGGTATAGTTATTTCATTTGCGACCCCTGTTACCAATGAACCAAGAGACGCCATTTTTTCAGATTCTACAATCTGTGCTTGAGTTTCATGCAGCTCTTCAAGAGCAGATTTTAATTCTTGTGTTCTATAAGATATAAGCTCTTCAAGATGTTCTTTATAAACCAACAAACGATGTCTGGAATCTCTTATAGTAACAAGAATTTTACTCATAGCAGAAGCGACTTTTTCAATCTCATATGTTTGTAAGTCAGGAATACTTCCTACAGGAATACCTTCTGAATCAGTTTGCGTTATTGAGTCGACAAGGCTTTTTAGCGGTGTGGTAATTGATGAAGATACAATTAGAGAAAATACAACTGTTAATATAAGAGCAAATATGAAAAAAACAGCAAGCCTCTTTGAAAAACTAAAAACTTGCTGATTGATATAATCTATGTCTATGCTAGTTCCAATATACCATTTTAATGGAGCATAAAACTTCACATAGACAGCCTTCTTTACAAGATGCTGATCTTCTGAAGAATTATTGTACCATACATATTCCAAGGCCTCTTTTTCATTTTCAGCCGCGTCTCTCATTTCAGCATCTAAAGTTCTTCCGGTATCCGGAGCAACTAATTTACTAATGTCAGAGCCTTCCAACTTGGGATGAACAATCATCTTATTATCAGAATCAAAAATAAAAGTATAACCATTCGCCCCAATACCATGCTTAACAATAGTTGAATTAAGTTCTTCTACAGCTGCCTTGATACGTCTTTCAGCTTCTTCATATATATCATCAACATATAAACCAGTAGCAAACATCCAATTCCATGGAGTATAAATTCGAGCGTATGAGATTTCTCCAAAAGGAGTTAAATCTCCATTTGAAGGCCTTGGTGAATCATGCTCAATATAACCAGAACCATATTTAAGACATATCTCAAGAAATGTTTTATATAAATTTTCATCTGAACCTTTGATGCAGTTAAAAACTGGCGCGTCTAATACTTGACCATTCAAATTTGTAGCGATCGGATGCATAACCATTGAAGGAACTGGTTTAGCTATATCTGTAACCCAAATAAAACCATCAGAATTATCATATCTGATACTCTTTATATTTTTCAGGGCATCAGACTGAGCCTCTTTCAAACTTATTTTACCGCTAAGAACCTGATCATTATAATATTCCAAAATATCAAACACTATTTCAAGACTTTCTGTCATATCATTCTTACGTTCTTCAATCATATCGGAACGATGTTTTATTGTACTTGTATTATAAGCTTCAACTTGAGATATAGCTAATTTTTGATACTCTCTTGCCCGTTCAAGATAAATACTCTCCAAATCATTTTTTGCTATTTTATTAGATAAGATTGTGAGGCCTAATATAAAAAATGAGATTACAGCAATAAAAATAAATACTATTATGGTTCTTAAACTATGCAAGCCTGAGTAATTAATCATTGCCAATAGCCTCTTTTTCTATATCTTTGCTCTTCAATTGTATATTAAAAATTATGCCAGAAGGTTTATTAGCCAGGCAGCTTATTTTGCCGTCAATGTTCTGTGTAACAAGATTATAAACAATATTCATTCCTAGCCCACTTCCACCCTGACCTCTTTTGGTAGTAAAAAAAGGTTCAAAAATATGCACCATCTTGTCAGAAGCCATACCTTTACCGTCATCACTATATTGAATACTTATTACGTCACCAGCCTTTTGTGCTTTAATTAAAATATGACCATTATCAATATCTTCAAAACCATGAATTACAGAATTCATTATTAAATTACTGAATATTTGAGAAATAGCTCCAGGATAAGTTGTAATTTCAAGAGAATTATCGCAATCAATATTAATTTCATGTTTATACTTCTTTAATTCAGGTCTTAAACTTAGAAGAACAGTATTGATATATTCTTTTAAGTTTATAACTCGTAAGTCATCAGCTGCTTGGTCAACTGCAACCATTTTAAAACTTTTCACCTGTTCAGCAGCACGATTCATAAGCTCAAGCATCATGTTAGAACTGGATAAAGCTGTTTTTATATAATCTTCAAAATCATCAGATGTTAAGTCATTATTTTTATATTTGCTGCTAAACTTATATGTTTCTTCTTGTAAATGTGATGATGCCGTAACAGCAATACCAATTGGAGTATTTATTTCATGTGCGACACCAGCAACAAGCCCCCCTAATGCGGCCATTTTTTCTGACTCTGCAAGTTTGGACTGAGCTTCATATAATTCAGTAATAGAATGTTGTAACTCTCTGGCTCTTATTTTTACATCGCGTTCCAATTTATCCTGATAAGCAATCAGTTCACGGCCTGATTTTTTTATAGATTTAAGCATCAAACTTAAAGTATTTGATAAAATGCTCATTTCAAAAGTATGACTTTGCGGTACATCTTTATCAGATAGACCTTCAGAATCTATCGTATCAATAAAATCAGTAAGCTTATTCAGCTTACGTATAATTTGAGAAGACAGAATAAATGACAAGAAAATAGTAAATAAAAATATAATGGTTCCCAGAAAGAGCATATTAAATAAAAAAGTTTTAGATTTATCATTTAAAGAATCAAAATTATAACTAATTACAATATACCACTTAAGTGTTTCATAATAATAAATAAAAGCTCTCTCTGGCAGAAGCCCTATATGTTCACCAGAATAAGAATTATGCCATTTATTCTTATAACATTTTTTTGTAACAGCATATTGTTTCAATTCATCGAAAGTTTTTTGACCAGTTTCAGGATTTATGATTTTATTTCCGTCATATCCTGATAATAAAGGATGAACAATAACTTTATTATTTTCATCAAAAATAAAGGAGTAAGTATCAGGGCCTATTCCTTGTCTGGCTATAGTGATATTAAGTTCTTTCATATTTGCCTTTTTCCGTTTTTGTATTTCAGAATCTATATCACTTAGATAACTGCCGGTTCCAATAATCCAGTTCCAAGGAGAAAAAAGTTTAAAATACATGAACTTGGGTTTATTTAACATCGCAACAGAACCTATTTGTTTTGGTAATGCCTGCTCAAAACTCCCCTCACCATTTTCATTAACAATATGGACAATGTTGTTAATAAATTCTTTTTGTTTTTTGTAAACTAAATAATCCTCAAGGTTATCAGGGGATAGTGAATTTAAATAAGACTCAAAGGGATGCAGCATAAAATCAGGGAAATCTCTATCCGCATTCACAACCCAGAAATAATTAGTGTCATTTTTAAATCTAATATGCTCTAACAATTCTAACGTGTTTTCTTTAGCTGTGTTTTCTGAGATTTCACCCAATTGCGACTGGTTATACAAACCTTCTACTATAGAATAAGCGATAGAAACTTTATTTTTAAGAGCAATATTACGAGTTTGTTTTACTGCGTTTTTATATTTTTCTATACTTTGTTCTTTAGCAATTATATTATCTACAATTACATTATATAAATCATTAGCATAAGCTTCATTTAAATTAAGCTTTATAGCCTTTAACTGAAAATACGAATAAAAAGTAATAGCAGTTATAGAGAACAAAACAATGAAGAGTAATGTAAACAATATTCTGACTTTTAATGATTTAAACAGCACCTCAATAATAATGTTGTAAAAAAATTACAAAACAAATGAGCCGCTTTCAGAACCTTTGATGTTTGATATAAGACTCTAAAAACTTTATTATTGTTATTTTTTTAACAATCAACTCCTTCAATATGCTTTTTGTGTTCATCAAAATTCTTAACAAATACTTCAACTAAATATGGATCAAAATGTTTACCGCTTTCATTTTTTATCAATTTTAGTGCGTCTTCTGATGACCAGGCTTTTTTGTAGCAGCGCTCACTTGTTAAAGCATCAAAAACATCAACAAGAGCAGTAATGCGAGCAAAAATATGAATATCTTCACCTGCAAGACCTTGCGGATAACCAGTCCCATCCCATTTTTCATGGTGTTGATAAGCGACCACTCCAGCATCAATCATTGTTTCTAAAGAAGATTTCTGAAAAATGTTGTAACCAACAGTCGTGTGCTGCTTCATTATCTCGTATTCGTCGTCTGTAAGTTTTCCAGGCTTTTTTAAAATATAATCGGGAGTACTAACCTTTCCAATATCATGCATAGGAACTGCAAGTCTGAGTTTTTCAATATTATTTTCACTTAATCCTATATTTTCAGCAAGAATACATGCATTTTCAGTAACACGTCGTATGTGCGTTCTTGTTTCAAGAGACCTCCCTTCTACGACTTCTGAAAATGTATAAATTACCTCACGCTGAGTCAAAGAAAGCTCGTTACTCATTGAAAGATTTTCATAAGCGGCTGACAAGTTTATACTTAAAATAGAAATTAATTCTTTATCTGTAGTAGTCAACTCCCTCTCCCATTCCAGATACAGAATATTACGTTCACCTTTTTGAGTTTGGTAATAACCAACATAAGAGTTTTTATAAAAACAACTTTTTCCAGAATCCAAAGCTTTTAAGACTCTTGTATAAACTTCTTCTGAAACAGATTTTTTTAATTCCTTATCTTCCAAACCTAAAAAAACTCCAGAAGCAGCTTTTATAAAAAACTTACCTCCTGAAAAAATCTGCATGGCCCACAAACTGGAAGAATTGGAACAAGAAAAACAGTCATCAAAATCTAAAACAGATACAACCTTCTGTAAAACCTCAGAAGCAAAATTGCCAAAGGAATTAAGCTGAAGAAGAGATGTAGATATATTAAAAATATTTTCCAGACCTTTCTTACTTTTCGCAATAGAATCTATACGGCTAAAATCTCTTAAAGATGTTGTGACAGTTGTAAATAACTTTTGAATTGTCAGCTCACTTTTTTCTTTATAATCATTTATCTCATATTTGATAATTACATCAGCCTCAGGAGCCTGCCCTGGCTGGCCTGTCCGCAAGACAATTCTGACACTGTTATTTTTTAATGTTTGCCTTATTCGCTGAGCACATAAAAGACCGGCATCATCAGTTTCCATTACTACATCCAAAAGAATTAAGGCTATATCAGTTTCTCTTTCAAGAATATCTATAGCCTCAGAGCCAGAATAAGCGCTAAACATTTTTACTCCCTTCCCGTTATAAATATAATTTGCTAAAACCATTCTTGTTAAAGCATGAACACTTTCCTCATCGTCTACGACTAAAACTTTCCAGGGAGTTGAAACATTATTAACTTCTATAGTTTGTATTTTTTTATCCTTAAAAACAAATTTTTCGTTCCTGACATATTCAGACATTTATAACTTCCTTTTTTAAAATTTTATAAAAACTGCAAACTTGTAAAAGTTCATTTAACTTACTTAATATTAATTTTATGGATTTAAATCCCGGATTCAACTCAAAGTTATATTTTACTCTTGAAGAATTAGATATTTAAATATTAAAATAAACTATGAACAGTAAACTACGTATGACATTACTTATCCCTACTCTTGTAATATGTGCGGGAACAATTATCTTTAACACATATATAGCACCTATACCTGAGCCTATTGTTGTTGCATTAACAGCAGTTGCCGCTGGTTTTCTTTTTGCGGCAGTTATTGTTTCAAGAAAAAAATAGCCATTTTTTTAAATACTTTTATAAAATATTATCAGTACAAAACAAGGTGTTCGGCTTATAAGAAAATATGATAAATTACAATAATGGAACACTACCCTACAACCAGAAAATTACATACTGATATCTTAGAAAATAAATATGGAACTATTCAGGTTAACGTGATAAATCACACATCAAAAACTAGAACAGTTCATTTAGTAGATAATAAAAATATTTCAAGAACATTTGCTGTTACTTTTTTTGATTTTGAATGGAATTCAGAAATAAAAAAAATAGATCAGGCCATCAAAAATGGTAATCTAATGGGAAAAACCTTTAGGAAGTATGGATTTGAAGTTAGAAAAAATGTTGTTGGAGTTTTTATTCAACCTTTGGCTGCATCATTAAAAAAGGACTTTCTAACAGAACAAAATTCAGCAAAAGTACGGCTTACAGAATTTTACGCAAAATCAGCTAAAACAGCTCCGGTAATCTATGGCTTGGTAGCTGAAGTTTATTCTCCTGATTTTAGATATCCGGAAATAAATGACTATGATTTGTCTCAAATTAATCCTACAACAAACAGTTTAAAAGAACTTGGAATAGACGAAATTAGAATATGGGACGGACTGAAAAGCCCCATTATATGGAAGAACTTACCACAAGATGAATTAAATAAAGCAAAACAAAAGTCACTGTTAAAAATTGAAGAATACAAACAAAAAATAGAAAAAACTTTATATCAATTGAGCCTCTTTTAAAACCCCGGTTGGGTTTTAAAGAGGCTTTGATTGTGAAACTTCGAAAAAAACTCCGATTATGAAGTTTTTTTATTTTTAATATTTGATGCAAAAAAACCGGCGTATCAACAACATCGCCGGTTTTGATATATGCTAAAAATATTTTTATACTATTTTACCTTTAAAGGCCGTCCATAATGCTGCTAAAACAACAAGATTTGGAGCCAATTGCCCAAGCCATGTAAGAACGTCCGGTTCAATAAAATCATTAACAAAGAACGCAAGAACAATCTTAAAAATCCAGTAGACAAGGATAACAAGCATCATTACATCCATTACCTTACCAGAAATAAGACTGAAAACATTTAGAACAATTACTATTCCAGCGGCAACTTCAATAACTGACATAACAATAGGCATAATATCATTATTTCTGCCAAAAGCAGAATTAACATTACGCATGAACTCTGCTCCATCAGAATTGTAGTGTGTAATTCCGGCAAGACCAACAGTTACAAATAAAATTGCAAGACTGATACCAAGTAAAGATATTGATTTAGATTTAGATTTTTTCTTCATTCATTCCTCCATTCATTTTACTCTTAATTCTATGAAAGCATTTACTCATTGTCAATTATGAGTCTATTACTAAAAAGTAACAAAAACCATTACAAAAAGTGATTGTCAGTTCGATTGCTTTCCGACTATGAAAAGAAAAATTCCAAGAGAAGCAAATAGAACAGCAGCGACCTTACATAAAACATTTTCGTTTATTTTATTAGCATATGTAGCAGATAACCTGCTTCCAATAACAGTTCCAATAGTACCAAATATTGCAATCTTAAGCGGCAAAGCATCAGTAACAAGATGCCCTATTGTTCCAGATGCCGCAGTAAAAGCCATTATAAGAGTTGATGTGCCAATTCCCTCATGCAAGCTAAAACCCATAACAAAGATGAGAATAATAAGAATCATTATTCCACCGCCGGCACCAAAAAAACCACTGATTATTCCTACTATAAGTCCAAGAATAAGCCCGGACAGTCTTGAAAATTTTCTTATACGAGAAAGAAAAGATGTAACTGCTTTATTTTTTATAAAAACTGAATTATCAGACAAATAGCCCTTTTTTCCATTTACCCAGAGCATAATTGCGGAAATTAATAAAAAGACACTAAAAGAAGTACTTAAACCTGTTGTAGGTATAGACATTGAATAATAACTTCCAGCTTGTGCGCCGACAACTGAGCCTATAGCAATCCAAAAACCATCTTTAATTACAAGATTTTTATGCTGATAATAAGTTATGGCAACTATTAAAGATGCAATTGTATCTATAAACAAACTTGCGCCTATAGATGCGGCCGGAGTATACCCCAACAGAATGAAGGCTGGAACAACAACCATAACCCCGCTTGCGCCAATAATTCCGGTAATATTTCCGGCAAGAAGTCCTATAACAAATGTTAATAATATATGCAAAACATTATTCCGTATTTTTTAAAATTATCAGGATAAAGATGACATTTATTAGCAATGGGCCTTCTTAAATATGCCATATCTACTCCTGAAAAAGTATTTGAAAAGTTCAAAAGAATTATATAGAGAGAATAAGCTTCTTGCAAGATATTTGAAACACCTTAATTTATATGGTTCCCTGTAAAGTAAAATGATTGTTTTTTCTCATGCAGCGACATCCAGAAATGACGGGATTTTAAATCCAGCACCCATTTGCTTTTTTAATGATTCGAGAGGAGTGTTTCCTCCAAGTATTTTTCTTGGATAATTATTCATCCAGTTCTGGATTCTACGAATCTCAGAATGATTTACTTTTCCTAAATCAGTACCTTTAGGAATAAAGCGTCTTATCATTCCATTGTGGTTTTCATTGGTTCCACGCTCTGAAGAACAGTACGGATGCGCATAATACACCGTTGTGCGTTTTAAATGATTATTTATTGATGTTTCAAGACCTGTAGCGTCCGCAAACTCTGAACCATTATCCGGCGTTATTGTTAGAAATAATCTCTTAAAATCAGCCGTTCCCATACTCTTTTCAAGAGAATCTAATGCTTCAAGAACTGATTTTGCTGTTCTATCTGGGAGACCAAGAATTATTTCAGTTCTATTTTGTCTTTCTGTTAATGTTAATAGACAATTAGGTGATGTATTTTTTGCGCCATAGACAGTATCCATCTCCCAATGCCCTGGTTCAGAGCGCTCATTTGCTTCTTTTGGACGATTATCTATGCTTTTTTGAGCATTTAGCTTTCTGGAATGCTTTTGGGGCTCAGATTTAAGTTTTTTTCTATTACCCGCATATAAAAGGTCGTTTTCTGTAATATCTGGTATATAGCCACTTTCTATGTAGTTATACAGCGTTTTTTCACAAATTCTTGTCGCACTGGGCCATCCATACTTCTTAAAATGCTCCAACACTGCGTATGGGCTATAATTTTGTTTTTTTATGAGCGTGGAACACGCATTTGCCAACGCCCAATCTGTTCCTAATTTTAAATCAGGTCCTTTTGCTGAATGTTTTGAATTAGCATCATTTTGAGCATATTCAGCATTGTAACACATTGTAGAACGTAAATTTGTATCTACATGCTCAACCATCCCCCTTTTAAGCTCTCTACAGATAGTTTGTTCATGTTTATTAAAGAGCTTTCCTAATAGCAGTGGGCTTGTTGTTTTAGGATAACCATTTGTTCCATTATGATAATATTGCAATCTCAATCTCTCATACCAAGTAAAATGTGTATTCTTACATGCCTTTTCTATGATAAGTTTATTTCGTCCCATGGTATTCCTGTTATTTTTTCGTTTTTGCAGACTTATTATAACATTTTGCCATGGGGCTTTCTTTTTACTTTTTGGCGTGCATTTTATTTTACTGGCCGCA
>JAQQAK010000250.1 GCA_028527945.1 Spirochaetaceae bacterium | reverse complement strand
GATATGGGATCTTCTGCTAAATTATATACAGGTTGGGATCAGGATTTTGCAATTGCGGATGAAGGCTTTTTCAAAGTAATGGATTTAAAAAGTAATAAGATTTATTATACACGCAATGGTGATCTCACAAAGAAACAAAATGAATATTATACTGGTGATGGATATTTGTTGTTAAACAAATTAAATTTGCAAAAAGAAATTACTATTGAAACTCAATCTTACAGTATTTACACTTCCGATTTATTTATGCCTACTGATAATGCTGTGGTAGAAAGATCAGGGATATATTTTATATTTTCAAGTGTAAAAACGATTTCAGATGGAAAGGTTTATTCAGATAAACTTGAAATATCAAGTGTAAATCCAATTCATACTCTATTATTGATGTATAACTACATTTATTATTCAGATTTAGATGATAAAACAAAACAATACAAAAAGGAAATGATAAATATGCTTATTAATAATTTGACTTTAAATAAAAGCTTAGAAAATATAGAAGAATCTTCGCGAATAATAGAACAAAATACTCAAAATATATCATGTGGTAGAGAATTTTATGGGATATGGAACAGCCGTGTTTTTGAAAAAAATATGATTGTAAAAAATTATCTACCTTTCATTCAACTTGATTAATAATATATTCGCAGGAATAAGTCGTTGGAGTAGTCACCACGAAGAAGCAAAGGCTTGGGTCGGGCGCTACACAATAGCACTATTCCGGCAAGAGAGCTGCACCCCTTTGGTGTAAATCTCCCAGGGAACCACCCCCAAAAAAGAGCCAATCCCCGGGGCTGGTTCACTAAAGCAGAAGATCCGCAAGGGCAGCCGGAGGCCGGCGAAGGTTGTCCCCCCTGATGAGCCCCCCAGGTTAGATCCGGTACCTTAGCAGGGAAAGAGGGGAGGATGTCTTTAGAAGAGAAGTCTTGATGGTTTGAAATGTTACCAAAAATGTTACCATTTTTCTTTAAAAACTACTCGTATAACTCGCTGAAAACGCTATGTATAGCGTTGAGACTTTAACAACACGCTATACATGGTGTACGAAGTTTGTTTGGCCAGCTTCCCAAGCTTGCGACGAGGGTTCGACTCCCTTCAGCCGCTGAATATTTTTGTAAACTGACTTAAAAATAATATTAAATTAAGCAATGAGTTGTTCTGTAGTCGAACCGAACGAACGCGCGAAGCGAAAGTGAGGCATGGAGGCCGAACGCCAGTGAATGAGGCGGCCTGACGGAGAAAACAGGATGTTTTTGACAGAAGGCGACTCCCTTCAGCCGCTAAAGAGCCCATAAACACTTATCTTATAAGTGTTTATGGGCTCTTTTTTATTTTAAAAGTGTGGTGCTTTAGAAGAATGTAGAGCAAAGAAAGTTTTGGTTTAAAAAAACTGGTAATATTTTTAATAAACTTCTTACACATTGTATTTATTGTAAAGTTAATACTGTTGACAGTTAATTAACTTAACAGTATATTATCAGAATGAAGCAAAATCAAATTATAGATTTATATAACATTTTTATCAAAACACAAAATCAATTTAATTCCATAAAACGTTCTAAAAAATATGTTTACAAAGAAATAATTCTTTATTCTGCAGAATTGCAAGTTCTTGGACTGTTAAAATCGAATAATCTATTAACAGTAACAAATCTATCAGAAGAATTATTTATGACAAAAAGTGCAATTTCACAATTAGTCAAAAAACTTTATTCAAAAAAATTAATAACTAAAACTAGAAATATTGAAAATGAAAGAATTGTGCATTTAGAAATAACAGACTTAGGGGATAAGGTAATAAATCATTTTCTAATAAATAGACAAAAAGAGTTAGGATTATTCATTAGTGAATTTACAGAAATGGATAAAATGCAATATGACAGTATTCTAATGTTTTATAATAAATTGTCTAAAATGTTTGATAAAACATTAGAATAAAATTTTACTAAGAGATAATTCTCTAAACAATTAGATTTACTAACAATAGGGGTGCATGTGAAAATTAAATTAATTATTTTTAGTGGAACAGGAAACACAAGATTCATAGCTCATAAAATGAAAGAAAACTTTGAAAAATTAGATAATAAATGTGAAATTGTTGAATTAGATTCCTTAATAAAAAGAGAAAACTTAAATTTTGAAGAAGATGATATTTTGGGTTTCGGATATCCTGTTTATGATATGAAACCTCCTATAATATTACTTGATTTTATAGAAAATAATTTTTTAATAAAAAAAACGATAAATGCTTTTGTTTTTTCAACTTATACAAGTTATCCATTAGATTGCAATGCACATATAATAAAACTATTAAATAAGATAAATATTAATGTCATACATGAAGGAAATTTTAAATGCCCTGGTGCTAGCGCATATTTATATTCAAATCCTGAAAATAGATTTGTTAAAAATAGTACTGTTTTTGAAAAGAATATTGATATAAAAATATTAAAATTTGTTAAAAAAACATTAAGACAAGATAATAAGCCCATAAAAGCCAAATTTAATATTTTAAATAAAGTACATCAAATGTTCACAAAGTTTCTCTATAGAATGTTATTTTATAAAAACTTAAAAATTAATAATAGTTGTATTTCGTGTGGTCTCTGTGTAAAAAAATGTCCTGTTGGAAATATAATAAAAATTGAAAATAAAATAAAAATAAATGATCCTAATGGTTGTCTTAAATGTTTGAGATGTATTCAATCATGTCCAACCAAAAGTATAAACTTTACTAGTTCTTCAAGGACTGGAGACTATACTAATGATAATATTATTTATCAATACAAAAATAGTAAAAATCAAAGCATGTTAGGTGAAGCATAATAAAGTTAGTGATCAATTTTATATAATAAAGTACAATATTATGTCCATAATAGTACGATAGCAAAAAATTCATACATACAAGGAGTTAATTGTGAAAATAAAATAAAAATAAATGATCCTAATGGTTGTCT
>JAQQAK010000249.1 GCA_028527945.1 Spirochaetaceae bacterium | reverse complement strand
CAACAATCGATATGGCAATTTATAAAAACGAAATGCAGAAAAAGATTGTTGAGAATGAGAACCTTTTAAAAACAACATTGGAAAACATTGAAGATGCTGTTATAAATGTTGGAAAAGACGGAAATATAAAATATTTAAATTCAACGGCTGAAGAAATGCTTAAAATAAAAAAAAGACAGGCAAAGTTCAGCAGGATTGATAAGATCGGAATCATATGGAAAAGAATTGATGGAAAAGAATTAGTTCATCCATTTTTAAAATGTCGAAAAACTAAAATTCTAAAAAATGAATATAAACTGATAAATATTGCATCTGGAGAGATTCTCGAAATAGAGTGTTCGGTGAATCCTCTGGTTGACCATAAAAAGAATATTGTTGGCTATGTATATTTGATGCAAGATATAGCTGAAAGAAAAAAGAATTATGAAATACAAAAAAGGCTTGCTACAATTGTAGAAACCTCAAAAGACGCAATAATATGGTCTGATCCTAATGGTATTATTGAGAACTGGAATAAGGGCGCTGAAGAACTATTTGGATATACTTTTAAAGATGTAAAAAATAAAAATCTTTCAATTTTGACTCCAGATAATGTTCCGGATGAATTACCTGAAAAAATTGAAAAAATGAAAAATGGAGAAATTGTTAGTCATTATGAATGCTTAAGAAAGACAAAAACTGGAAATGTTGTAAATATATCAGTAGCACCTTCAAGTATACGAAATATTAAGAATGATATGATAGGAATATCATTTATTGTAAGAGATGTAACTGAAAAGAAAAAACTTGAAAAAGAAATAACAGAGGTAGAAGAGAAGGAGCGCAAAAGAATTGGGCAAAATCTCCACGATAGTCTGGGGCAACAGTTAACAGGGATTTTATTAAATATAAAAACAATCGAGAAAATGCTGGAAAAACGAATGACCAGCGCAGAGCTTATACAAGTACAAAATACTGAGGAACTTGTTAAAGATGCTATAAAACAGACAAGATCACTTGCAAAAAATTTAATTGCAGTAACTTTAAAAAATGAAGGTTTGCCATTGGCCTTGGAAGATTTGGCAACTTTTGCAAGAGATGTTTATAAAAGAGAGATAATTACCGATATTGATGAAGAGATAACTGATATAGATGAAATTACAGAAAATCAATTATACCATATTGCTCAAGAGGCAATTAACAATTCTGTTAAATATAGTGAAAGTTTAAAAATTTTTTTAGGTTTGACTGTTGCGCAGAAGGAATTAGTTCTTACAATTAAAGATAAGGGGATAGGAATAAAAGAGAATAAAACAAATGGAATAGGGCTGAATATTATGAAATATAGGGCTGGACTTGTGAATGGAACATTGAAAATTCATAGTGAAGAAAATGAAGGAACTTTGATTATGTGTAGAGTTCCATTGATGTAATAAATGTTGATAAAAAAAATATTTTTTTGTAAAAGAATGTAAGCGGTTACGTTTTTGTTGCAACAGGAGTATAAAAGTGAATAATGTAATTATAGTTGATGATCACCCAATTGTTAGAGAAGGTTTCAAAAAGCTGAATGATTCAGAAAAAGATTTAAAAGTTATTGGTACAGCAGAAAGTTCATCTGAAGCAGCTGAGTTGATACCAAAAGAATTACCTGATATTGCCATGGTCGATTTATCTTTAAAGGATAGAAGTGGGATAGAACTTATTAAAGATTTACAAGCAATTTGTCCGGATGTAAAAATACTTGTGGTTTCTCTACATGACGAAGAAGTTTATGCTGAGAGAGCGTTAAAGGCTGGGGCAAAGGGGTTTATTATGAAGGCTGAAGCTGTTGACGATATAATAAATGCTGTAAAAAAAGTTTTAAATGGAGAAATGTATTTAAGCCGGGCAATGCAATCACGATTAATTGAAAAACTCGCGAAAGGTAAGATCAATCAACAAGAAGATTCTGTAGATATTTTAAGTGACAGAGAATTTGAAGTGTTTCAATTAATTGGAAGAGGATTGGATTCAAAATCAATAGCAAAAAAAATGCAATTAAGTGTAAAAACAGTAGAAACTTATAAATCACATATAAAAATAAAATTAGAATTATCAAATAGTATTGAATTAATACAACGCGCCGTTGAATGGAAGATGGAACATAAAATAGCATAGCTTGAAATAAGTGTCTAAATCATTATAATAACCGGATAATGATTAAAGCTGAAAATATAAGAAACTTCTGCATAATTGCACATATAGATCATGGTAAATCAACTTTGGCTGACAGATTTATTGAAAAAGCCATGATCGTATCAGAGCGTGAATATAAAGATCAAATGCTTGACAGCATGGATATCGAACGTGAACGTGGTATTACCATAAAATCACAAGCAGTTACTATAAAGTATAAGGCCAACAATGGTGAAGAATATATTTTGAATCTTGTTGATACTCCCGGCCATGTTGACTTTTCATATGAAGTTTCAAGAGCTATTGCTTCTTGTGAGGGAGCATTACTACTTGTAGATGCCAGTCAGGGAGTAGAGGCTCAAACTCTTGCCAATATGTATATGGCAATTGAACATGATTTGGAAATAATACCGGTTATTAATAAAATAGATTTACCAAGTGCTGATATAGATTTTGTAAAAAATCAGATTGATAATGAACTTGGTCTTGATGTTGATATGACAAGTCTTGTTTCTGCAAAAACAGGAAAGGGTGTAGATGATTTATTTGAGGCTATCGTAAATTACATACCACCTCCAACCGGAAAAAAAGAAGAACCATTAAAAGCCCTTATTTTTGACTCAAATTATGATCCTTACAGAGGCGTTATAGTTCATGTAAGAATATTTGAAGGACAATTAAAAGCCGGTGATCAGATTAGATTTTGCTCCTGTGGTTCCAATTATAAAGTAGAAGAAACTGGTGTTTTTAAAGTTGGACTTGAAAAAAGTAGTGTATTATCAGCTGGAGATGTAGGATACTTTCTTGCAGGTATAAAAAATATTTCTGATATACGTGTTGGAGATACTGTAACTAATGAAACTCGTCCATGTGAATTGGCGTTACCTGGATTTAAAGAGGTTAAACCTGTAGTTTTTTCTTCTATATATCCGGTAGATTCAAATGATTATAATGAACTTCTAAGTGCTATGGAAAAATTGAAACTAAATGATGCTTCTTTAATTTATGAAAAAGATTCATCTGTCGCACTTGGTTTTGGTTTTAGGTGTGGTTTTCTAGGGCTACTTCATTTGGAAGTTGTGCAGGAAAGATTAGAGCGAGAGTTCGATTTGACAATCGTTCTGACTGCTCCATCTGTTTCATATATGGTTGAACTTGAATCCGAAGAGACTGTTAATATAGACAATCCTTCAGAATATCCTGATCCGGCAAGTATTGTTGCTACTGAAGAGCCGTATATAAGAGCTGAAATTATTTGTCCTCAAGAATATATTGGGCCTATTATAAATTTATGTCTCGAAAAAAGAGGTGAACAAACTGGTATGAATTATCTTGATACCAGAAGAGTTGAACTTGTTTATGATATGCCTCTTGCAGAAGTTTTGTTCGATTTTTACGATAAATTAAAATCAGTAAGCCGTGGGTATGCTTCTTTTGAATATGAGATAACTGGTTATAGAAAAACAGATCTTGTAAAACTAGATATTTTAATAAATGGAGATAAAGTAGATGCTTTATCTCAGTTAGTTTTTCGTGAGAATGCTGCTGCAAGGGCAAGACAGGCTTGTAGACGTTTAAAGGATGAAATACCTCGGCATCAATTTAAAATAGCTCTACAGGGTGCTATAGGCGCTAATATAATAGCAAGAGAGACCATTTCAGCATTAAGAAAAGATGTTACTGCAAAGTGTTACGGTGGTGATATTTCAAGAAAAAGAAAGCTTCTTGAAAAGCAAAAAGAAGGGAAGAAGCGAATGAAAATGATTGGTAATGTTGAACTTCCTCAGAAAGCCTTTTTATCAGTGCTTAAATCTGACGAATAATCTAACATTTTAATACTGTTTTCTATAATATTAATGAACCAACTTGCGGAGAAAAGGACTCTTTTTAGAAAAGTAATATTTAGTGATGGTGTTATTGAGGCGTCAGGAAAGAATATCCAGGTATAGTTAATAAGATTCAAATTGTTTAATAATTGAGTTTTTTTTGAATCCTGGTTATTTATAAAGTTAACAATCATTTCAACTGTATTATTGAGAATATCTATTTGTCCAGTTAGAAAGTCTTTTATTTTTTTATTGTTATATTCTGGAGAAGGATTTTCTAATTTCTCCAGAGTTGAAATTATTTCTTGTTTTTTTTCAATTTGCTCATCAAGTTTACAGAAGTCATAAAGTTGTATTGATGTTTCAAGTCCTTTGAACCCTATATTGAAAAGATTTTTTTTAAAGTCAGACAGAGAGTTTAAAGTCTCTTTATACGATTTCATAACAAGATCTGTATAAGCATGATTTCCTGTTTTGTCAGTTATTCTCTCTCGTTTACCATTCCAGCAAACACTGAAAAAGCCACCTGGATTTGTACGTTTTGTATTAAACATCATACTAATATGAGTAGGTGAGCCATTAGCGTGATATTTATCAGGGGTAAAGGCAAAATCAATTCCAGTATAAAAAACATCACTATTGCTGATTAACGACGCTATATAGAGGCCTGAGATGCCTACAGAGCCTAAAGGTGGAATAATAGGGGGGCAAAGGTTTTCTCTTTTTAAAAGATCAATAATACTGCAATTATCAAACTTTGATAAAAATAAATATTTTTTTCCTTTAAATTTTCTGAGAATTTCAGGAGATGATGTTAGATCAGCCGCTACCGGAATAGAGAAAGCCCTTGTGTCATAAAAATCATAAATATTAGCATGTTGTGATTCAAGTATAATGATTAAATCTGGGGGTATAGAGTTTGATAATAAAGTTCTTACAGAAGTATCAACAGCAATTATAAAAAGATTGTCTCGTTTTTCTTTAAGATAAGAAAGACTTTCTTCAAGTGATTCTCCAGCGCCGATTAATATTACAGGTTTTGATGTTTTTATATCGTTTATAGTATTTGTTTCTTTTACAAGTGACAGATTTTGAAAAATATTTTTACACCATAAGCGACCCATATGAATTAGTGTCATTCTATTTTTCCAATATTGCTGAATATAATCTAAAGAGTTTTTCAGAAATATTTCATACTGTTTTCTAAATAGCATATATCCCTGATTTAATCTAACAGGTATTGTAAAACGTAT
>JAQQAK010000248.1 GCA_028527945.1 Spirochaetaceae bacterium | reverse complement strand
GAACTTTATGAAAAAAAATTATATTTTAATTATTCCTTCTATATTCCTTCTTTTCAGTTGTGTAACATCAACATCAAACAGAGAACCATCATGGGTAACTGATATAAACTCTGAGTATCCTGAGAATCGTTTTCTTGCAGTCCTTGGTCAAGGAGATAGTATTTCAAGTGCTCAAAAAAAAGCAGCAGCCAATCTTTCAATGATATTTGAAACAACAATAAGTGTAGATAGTCAGTTAACAACAAAATACACTACCTTAGAAAATGAGGGTGTAATTACAAGTACAAGTGGAAGTTCAACGATGTCTGATAACATAAATCAAAAAAGCAATCAAACATTGTTTAACATAAAATATGGTGAAACATGGACAAATGAAACAGGAATAGTCACAGTTGTAGCTTATTTAGATCGTCGGGAAACTGCCAGCATTTATAGCCAAAAAATTAATAGTCAAAACACAGATATTAAACGTCTTGAAGCAACCGGAGACAAAGCTGAAAGTATATTAGTAAAATACGCTTACTACGACTCAGCTTTTGTACTTGCAATGAATAATAAAACACTTATTGAACAATTAGGAATTATTTCCACACCATCTGCCAGTGCTCTTTTGCTTGATTACAATGTTGATTCTCTAAAAACTTCACGAGCTGAAGTTTTAAAACAAATTTCATTCAATATATTAACATCAAAAACTTCACCGGAATATTTAAAACCACTTTTAGAAAGCTCATTAACAGATATGGGGTTTACGACATCAGAAACTGCACCTTTAAAAGCTGAAAGCAGCCTAAATTACTCAAAAATTGAACGAAACAATGAGTACTCTAATTATAAATGGAATTTGGATATTTCTATTTCTGATATTGATAATAATACTTTAATAGCTTTTTCAGATAGCGGGACTTCTGTTTCAACTTCAGATTCAGCTGCTATTTCAAAAGTAAAAACTGATGTTAGTAAAAAACTTAAAAAAGAAATAACAAAACAGTTTAATGAATATTTTTTAAGTTTTCTGGGTAAATAATAATTACAAAATACCTCTTTAACAGCCTTCTGGTCGTTAAAGAGGTATTGTTTTTTTAGAATCATTTATATTTTAAATTTTGATTTTCTTACAATCTTTTCTGATTCTATAAGAACATCTGTTTCAGCATCCATAAGATCATCATAAGTACTCGGCAGCTCTCTATTAGTATGTTCAAGAACCTTAGAAATAATTTCAGGAATTCCATTAAAAGATATTTCATTCTTTAAAAATGCAGCAACAGCAATTTCATTTGCAGCATTATATGCGGCAGGGTAAAATCCACCTGCAATCAACGACTCTTTAGCAAGACGTAAACAAGGAAATTTTTCTTCGTTTGGTGGCCTAAAATCTAATTCTAACACTTTTGAGAAATCAATAGATTCATGTACTCCTTCTTCTCTATCTGGGTACATTAAAATATGCTGTATAGCAAAAGTCATTGAAGGTTTTGACATTTGAGCAATTATAGAATTATCTGCAAATTCAACCATGCTATGAACTATACTTTGAGGATGAACAACAACTTCTATTTCAGAAGGATTAACATCAAACAACCAGCATGCTTCTATAATTTCAAGACCTTTATTTGCCATTGTTGCAGAATCTATTGTAATTTTTTTTCCCATTGACCAATTTGGATGACATAACGCTTCTTCAACAGTAATATTCTTAAACTCACTTATTGGCTTGTTTAAAAAAGGACCTCCTGATGCTGTTAGTAATAATTTTTTTATATTTTCCTTTTTCTTATTTCCTTCAAGGCATTGAAAAATTGCATTATGCTCACTATCTAACGGAAAAACTCTTCCTGCTGACATTTTTTCAGCAGCCATCACTAGATGTCCACCTACAACCAAAGTTTCTTTATTGGCCAGAGCAACATCTTTATCAGCCGCGAGAGCTAAAAGTACAGCTCTTAAAGCAACTGTTCCAGTAGTAGCAACAACGATTATATCTGCATCTGGATGTACTGCTAGTTTTTCAAGCTCAGATATACCATCACGTTCAAATAAAACCGAACTTTCCACTTCAAATTCATCAACAATAGCTTCTAAACTTTTTTTATTTGAATATGCCGCTACCCCTATAAGATTTAGACGATCTTCATGTTTTCTGATTACATTTAAAGTACTTGTTCCTACAGATCCAGTAGCACCTAAAATAACAACACCTTTTTTTTTCTTATTATTTTTCTCACTCAATACTTTATATGGAATTATATTTTGTGATTTTTTTTTGTCTTCAAAATATACTAAATTATCAATACTACTCATAAATACCCTCTACATACTATAGTTCTTTTTAATACAAAGTCTTTAGGTAAAAAAAAGTATTCTCATGCAGGAGAATACCTTTTTGTATCTATAAGATTATCAGATGTCTTTTTTTCACCTTCTGCATCTTTTACAACTTGTTCCAGTTGCTCTAAATATTCTCTAAATTTTTCTCGTCCCATTTCTGTCAATTCACAAAAAGTTTTAGGCTTATTATTTTCATACCCCTTAATGACATTTAAAAGGCCAGCTTCTTTTAATATTGTAATATGCCGGCTCAAATTTCCATCTGTCAGATTACACATTTTTTTTATTTCATTAAAAACACAACCTTCTCTTCTTGTATACAATGTTATCATTATACTCAACCGTGCTTTTTCATGCATCAACCTATCAAGACCTTCATAAGCATATCTACCTTTTTCTTCTTCTGTCATCATGAATTACTCCTTATTTTTTTAATGTCTTGATACAATATTGAATATGAAAGTAAATGACCTGTTCCAAAAGTTATCCCCATTTCCCACGGAGAATAAATGTTAAATTTGGAAAAATATAATAAGATTGCTCCTGCTATTATGTAAAAAAATGCAACAAGAGCAATCATTTTTGGCAAATACGGAAGCATTGAAAAAAGTCCGA
>JAQQAK010000247.1 GCA_028527945.1 Spirochaetaceae bacterium | reverse complement strand
GCAGAATTAGCATCAGCCTATCTCGGTTATGACACAGATTATCATACAAGTAGAAGTGGAATAAGAATTGCATCGGTCAGTATTCCAATTAATTTAAGAGAAGGAGATTCTATTTTCTTCAGAAAAGAATACTCTTCTGATTTCGCTGGAAAAATAGGGATGAAAAGCCTTGTATCAAGCGAGATCTTTACAATATTTGGAAGAGATGGTGTTCAAGCATTTGGTAGAAAGATCTCAACAGAAAAAACATCCTTTTATGTTTTTTCTGTCGTATGGACTGAATCATACTTTAATGACAAAAAAAGTCTTGAAATTATGCTTAACTCATATGTAGATGGAAAAATTGATGGAAAAACTTATTATAGTATTATAAAAAATGCTGTATATGGTGCTGATGCAAGGCTTGCTCAAGCAGAAGAAACACTGTCCTTTATAAACAGCATAGCTGGAGAAGCTCCTGTTATTATTCTTGGAAGTCTAAACTCTTTACATGACAGTCCTGAATTGAAACTTTTAAAAAACGCAGGCTTTGTTGATACAGTCGAATTTTCCGGCCTCAGAGAAGATTATACGATGAAAAATCAGTTTGGAACTTACCGCTCAGATTATATTCTTATTCGAGGAAAAGACCTAAAAATAATTACGACAGAAAGAGTTCTGGATAAACCTGTTTACGGTGTATATCCAGCAAGCAGATACGGGATAAAAGCTGTTATAAATTTCCCCGAGCACCCTTCCGCTCAATAAGTAAATATAAATACATTTGAGCAGTAATCTCTTTCTGCTCCTGCCTTGCGGTTCGAAGTTTTATATCATAATCAGCGGTAAGACTTATTATATCTCGTAAATTATCTTCTGAATAATGTTTCAATGCTTCAGAATATATAGCCTGAGCCTTTTTGCCTCTGATATTATTTTTATAACAAGCAGATTGAAAAGATTCGCCTCTACTTAGCTCAGCAGCAATTCCCTGAAGATTTCTAAGCTGCCATAAAAGTCCACCAATAAGCTGAACTGTATTTGTTTCATTTCCGAGCATTATTTTTTGAATAATATCCGCCGCCCCGCCAAGGTCGGCTTCAGCAATCCGGCTAAACAATGAAAAGACATTTTCTTCTTTGCCATGATAAAAGAAATTTTCAATTTGTGACTTTGTAACATGGGCGCCCTCACCAAAAAATACAGCAAGTTTCTCGCATTCTTTTTTCATATCAGATGTATTATTTTCTATAAGGTTAAGGAGAAGCTCTATAGCTTCTGGTTCAATTTCCATTTTTCTGTTTCGAAAAAAACCGGAAAGCCAGCCTTTCTTCTGCCCTTCAAACATTTCCCAAAAAACCTTTTGATTTTTTTTAGGAACAATTTTTGTTAAACCATTTTTTAAAGAAGTTTCATCTGAAATAAATATGATAAAAGCATCTTTTGATGGGGAAGCAAAATATTCTTTAAGAATATCTATTTCTGTTTTTTTTAAGAGATCAGCCTGACCTATAATAATAAGCTTCCATGCAGAAAAGAGTGAGCCATTTTTTATCAGAGAAATAATCTCCTGCATGTCGCTGTCAAAAGGATAAAAGCGATGCTCTTCCGGTTCCTCACCAAATTGTTCAGAAAGCTTGTTCTTGAGTTGTTTTAGAAATATTGTTTTTTCACCAGCCTCAGGGCCGGACAAAAGCCATGATGTATCAGTCATAATCTCTTATAATGCATTTTAGTTTTCCAAGAACTTTAACGTTCTGGCTATAAATTGGCGCATAAACCGGATTTTCAGCTTTAAGCTTTATTCTATTCTTTTCTTTAAAAAAGCGTTTCAGAGTATAAGCTTCTTCGTTAAGCATTGCAACAACAATATCTCCAGTTTCTGCTGTATTTCTTTTAGTAAAAATGGCAATATCACCATCAAGAATTCCTGCATCCTGCATTGAATCTCCAGAAACATTTAATGCGAAAAAAGTACCCCGTCCAAGCCTTGACGCAGGAATACTAATCGAGCCTTCATAATTTTCTTCAGCAAATAAAGGCAGTCCTGCAGCTACTTTACCTAAAATAGGAACAGAAATATTTTCAGGGATCTCTTCTTTTTTCTCTCCAATAATTTCAATTGTACGAGATCTGTTTCCCTCACATTTAATCTGCCCCTTTTTTTCGAGGGCCTTAATATGATCGTAGGCACCCTTTACAGAAATACCAAAAGAAGCTGCCAACTCTCTTATAGTTGGAGGATAATTATGCGCTTCTATAAAAGAACGAATATAATTTAAAGTTTCTTCCTGACGTTTTGTAAGCTGCTTCATTTTCTTAATTCAATACCTAATTTCTTTATTTTACCATGAAGGTTGCTAGGATATATTCCTAAAGTCTGGGCTGTTCTTGTTATGTTATAATCATTTTCTTCAAGCTTTTCTGACAAAAGCATTCTTTCAAACTCATCTTTTGCATCAGAAAGCTTCATATCAGTAAATTTTTTGATTAGAGGATCTGCTTTAGGTCTGTTTTCTACAGAAGATGTCGATAAAAAACTTTTAGTGGTTTCAAGACTTATAACGTCTTCATCCGACATAATAGCAGTTCTTTCAACAAAGTTTTTAAGCTCACGAACATTTCCCGGCCAACTATAATTTCTGATATACTCCATTGCTTCATCAGAAAAAACAGAAGCTTTTACTGTTCCTGTAATAGTTATCTGCTTTATAAAATGATTAATTAAAAGGGGGATATCTTCTTTTCGTTCAGATAACTTCGGCACATGAATAGGGACAACGTTTAACCTGAAATATAAGTCTTCCCTAAAATTACCCTTTTGTATTTCTTTTTGTATATCCTTATTTGTTGCCGCAACAATTCTAACATCTACAGTTTGAGTTTTCTCACTGCCAACAGGCTCAAACCTCATTTCCTGAATAACACGTAAAACCTTAGCTTGAGCGGATAACGACATATCAGCTACTTCGTCAAGAAAAAGAGTTCCACCATCTGCGCTTTCAAACTTTCCTTTTCTGTTAGCCAAAGCTCCTGTAAAGGCGCCTTTTTCATGACCAAAGAGCTCACTTTCAATCAAGGGATCTGGTATTGCCGCGCAGTTTACTTCTACAAAAGGTTTATCCTTTCTTGCTGACTTTCGATGAATATCTCTGGCAACAAGTTCTTTACCTGTTCCATTATCACCTGTTATAAGTATTTTTGCATCAGAAGCAGCACCTTGAG
>JAQQAK010000246.1 GCA_028527945.1 Spirochaetaceae bacterium | reverse complement strand
AAACTTCTAAGTAGCTCAAATCCAAAAGCCTTTTTAAAAGAAGAGGCCGCCTTCTGTCCATTAAAAGCAATTGCGTCAATTTTAGTGTATTTCATTAGAATATCTGGAATATTATTTGGTGTTTCATTTTTAATATTAATATCAAGACTTCCTGAACGCTCGCAGTTTGCTATCACATCCCAAAGAGCAATGTGCGAATCAAGAAGCAGCAGCTTTTTTGTTTCATAATCTGTTAGAAGATTCTTGTTTGTTATCGCAGACATTATGCGCCAAAATTGATTTCTGCTATGACCATAATATTCCTGAAATTTTAAAGAATCTTCTCCAGGCATAGATCCCAGAATAAGAAGCTTTGAGTTTTTATTTATCAGTGGTTTGAAGGATTGCTTGGTTTCCATCCATATCAATATAATGAATTATTGTGTAAGTGTGGTAATATCCTTTGAAATTAATCAAATGCCAGGTGAATAAATGATTTTATACTTTTACCTTGGTGCTGGATTTTGTATTTCCAATAAAAGCTATAGTTGAACCAATTACGATAAAACAAATTCCAACTAGTGTATTTTGGGTTATATCTTCTTTTAGTATTAATAGTGCTAATATTGGAGCCAAAGCAGGTTTTATGTAGAACACAAGAGCAGCGAGCGATGCTGATGTTCTCTCTATTGCAAGAAAATAAAAGGTGTATCCCAAACCTGTGACAAAGAAACTAACATAAGCCAGAGTTGGTATATTTGATAAGGCTATTCCTTTGATTATAGGAATGTTCGCAAAAATACCAAAATCTGAAGATATTAGAAGATTAGCTATTGTAGGGACATGACTTAGAGTTATAAGTATGAGCATTTCTATTGTCGCCATTATAAAACTAAAACAAGTTGTTACTAATCCGCCGTATGTACTGCTTCGGGTTTTTCCTATTACTCCGTAAAGAGCAAACATTACTGCCGCTATAAGCGCCAGAATTATACCAGTCATAAATGACCATGAAAGATTAAACGGGTTCATTATTGCTACAATTCCTGAAAGACTTATTAGCGTTGAAATAATAATATGCGGTTCAATTTTTTCTTTTAAAATTAAAAACGCAAAAGGAATAACAAAAACCGCATTACAGCTGAAAATTATAGCAACAATAGAAGCCTTGCTCACAACAATAGCAAGTTGATAAAAGGTCATACTTACTATTATTCCGATAAAGCCTGTTAGGCTGAAGAATAGAAAATCATTTACTTTGAGTTTCTGTTCCTTATTTTTAAGCGCTCGTATCGCAAATGGAAGAAGAAAGAGTCCGCCAATCCCAAAGCGTATTATATTTATTTGAATCGGATTAAACACTCCTACAATTGTTTTTAATGCTATTTCCATTGTGCTGAATAAAATGGTAGTAAAGAATATATATAAGTATCCTTTTTTCATAGGAAAACTCCTGTTTAAAGGTTTATAAAGGCTCGTTAAGAACAAATTCTAAAAACTTGATATTTATAAAAATACCTGTAAAACATATCAGAAAAACTATAATTTTGACTATATTAGTTTATTAAAATTAGTTCTCTGATTAAGGCCAAGTGAATAAAGTATAATAATGATAGTTTAAGTTAAACTTTCCTCACATGAGATTCCATTTTTTTCTATCTCTTGGTAAAATAGAAAAACTTATGTAACGGAGATATTATGCAAAAAACTGTTGTTATTATGGCTGCTGGAATGGGCAGCCGATATGGAGGGTTAAAGCAGCTTGATGAGGTTGGCCCGTCAGGTGAGACCATTATCGATTATTCTGTATATGATGCTATTAAGGCCGGATTCAAAAAAATTGTTTTTATTATCAGAGAAGATTTTGATCAGATTTTCCGTGATAAAGTCGGCTCCAAATTTGAAAATAAAGTAAATGTAGAATATGTCCACCAAAGGTTGGAAAATCTTCCGGAAGGTTTTTCTGTCCCAGATGGAAGAGAAAAACCGTGGGGAACAGGGCATGCTATGCTTTCTGCTGCTTCTGCAACAACTGACCCTTTTATTATTATCAATGCTGACGATTTTTATGGTATAGATGCATTTAAAAAAGCATCAGATTATCTTGATAAGATAAACAGTAATGAGCTTAAAGCCGCTCTTTGCGGGTTTTATCTAAAAAATACACTTTCCTCAAATGGTACTGTGTCTCGAGGAATATGTACTTCCAATGCTTTAAACGAACTTGCTGATATTGAAGAAACACATGGCATTTGCCGCAGTGAGAGCGGAAAGATTATATCAGATACAAAAAATGATTTAACAGACAATACTATTGTTTCAATGAATATGTGGGTGTTTAGCCCTGTTGTTTTTAATTTTGCTGAATCTTATTTCAAAGATTTTCTAAAAGAACGCGGAAAAGAACTTAAATCAGAATTTTATATTCCTACAGTTGTAAATAATCTTATAAACGAAGAGCAGCTTGGCATCTATGTTCTTGAGACAGCCTCTGAATGGTATGGTGTAACATATAAAGAAGATAAACCAGAAATTGTAAAGGCAATAGCTTCTCAAGTTGAAAATGGAAGTTATCCTGCTAATCTGTGGGAATAGAGGAGCTTAAAAATGAAAAAATTATTAATTACCGGTGGTGCAGGTTATATTGCTTCACATACAAATATTGAATGCCTTGCCAGTGGATTTGAACTTGTAATAGTTGATAATTTCTGTAATTCAAGTATTGAAGCTGTAAAAAGGGTTGAAAAACTTGCTGGAAAGAAGGTTACTTTTTATGAAGCAGATATTCGAGATCAAGACGCTTTAGAAGAAGTGTTTAAAAAAGAGTCTGATATTGAAGGTGTAATACATTTTGCTGCTTTGAAGGCTGTAGGAGAGTCTGTACAGAAACCTCTTGAATATTATGAAAACAATATTTCAGGTTCTCTCGTCCTTTACAAGGTTATGAGAAAGTATGGTGTCAAAAATATTGTATTCAGTTCTTCTGCTACGGTTTATGGTGATCCTGAAAAAATCCCGGTAGATGAAACCGCCAGAATCGGCGCGACAAATCCATATGGGCACACAAAGGTCATGATGGAGCAAATATTGATGGACGCGGCAAAGGCTGAGAACTGGAATGTTGTGATTCTCAGATATTTTAATCCTGTTGGTGCTCATGATTCCGGTACCATAGGAGAGGATCCTGAGTATCCCAATAACCTTCTTCCGTTTATAAGTCAGGTTGCTGCCGGAATAAGAGAAAAAGTCGTTGTTTTTGGTAATGACTGGCCCACTCCTGATGGAACCGGAGTTAGAGATTATATTCATGTAGTTGATCTTGCCACGGCACATGTTAAGGCTCTTCAGTATATAGATAAAAATCCAGGCGTTCATGTTTTGAATGTTGGAACAGGGCAGGGGTATTCGGTTCTTGATATGATTAAAGCTTTTGAAAAAGTTTGCGGTCACAAGATTCCGTATGAAATAGGCCCCAGACGTGATGGTGATGTTGCCGAGGTTCTTGCCGATCCTTCACTTGCGGTAAAAGAACTTGGGTGGAAGGCTATGTATGGGCTTGATGATATGGTATCTTCAGCCTGGAAATGGCAGTCTATGAATCCTAAAGGGTATAGAGGATAAAAATAACAGGCCGGATTTAATCCGGTCTTTTTTTTCCTGTTGCCAAAGATGGCTTAGCTTCTGCCGGATTTTCTGGCCAATAATGTTTAGGGTAACGCCCTCTCATTTCAGCCCTAATCAGACTGTATGAACCTTTCCAGAATCCGGCAAGATCGCTTGTTGTTTGAAGCGGTCTCATTGCGGGAGATAACAGCTCTACAGCTGCAACAAGTTTTCCTTCTGCAATACTGATAGTTTTGTTAATTCCGTAAAACTCCTGCATTCGACCCTTTATAATAGGTTTTGCCGGATTTGAATAATCTACCTTTTTTTTGCAGTCTTTATTAATACAGATAGTGTCAGGAAAAAGTTT
>JAQQAK010000245.1 GCA_028527945.1 Spirochaetaceae bacterium | reverse complement strand
ATACTCCAATGTCATACAGAAAAAGCCTTATTGCCGTGTAGAATTTTCTAGATTACTTTATCTTCCAGTAACAAATTAGCCAGTTACACAGAATCTTTTACAGACGAGCCTCTTTCAAAACTTCCTAAGTTTTAAAAGAGCATCAGACAATATGAGAATCATTATTCATGATAGTTCTACATTATGTCTTTTAGTGTAAGTCTTTTTTTTCTCAAATAGGCAGAAAGGCCGTCTTTTGATATGCTTCGAAGCGCCCTTGTTGACAATCGCAACCTTACTTCATATCCCAATTCAGGATCATAGATTCTTTTATAGTGAATATTGGGCTTTTGCCATCTCTTTGTTTTTAGATGTGATTTGGAAACATTATTACCAGCCATAGGTTTTTTTCCTGTTATTTTGCATTTTCGTGACATATTATTCTCCAATCGTAAGTTTAAAATTTGCCAGTTTCTTTATACATTACATGTTTTCCAACAACAGGATCATATTTCATGATTTCCATTTTGTTGGGCAAGTTTCTTTTATTCTTGGTTGTATAGTAGCAATGGGGACTTTCCGTGCTTTTTAGGCAGACTTTGGCTGCTCCCTTATTCACTTTTTTTGCCATATATAAAAACTCCTGATATTTAAGCTTCACGCAAATTCAGAAACGGTGAGATTTACATTCTTGTAGTTCTGAATGGCTTACTGAGTAATACAAGGTATTACCATGAAACAACTATAAATGTCAACTAACTATGTAAGTTATGTTAACCTATCAGGAGAATTGAGGAGTCAGAGGATCGGGATAAACTTTCCATGCCGCTGGCCCCTCTGACATCTCTTTATCACTGAGCAATGCTGATTCAAGTGCTTTTGCCGCGGCAGATACGCCTGAAGAACTCCCTATTACAGTAAGTGCCTGCCGGCGATCACCCCATGGATATCCGGCAATCAGTTTTTGTACTTCTGTATCATTTTTAATGGTTTCATCGTTGGTTGATGCATACCAAGTTCCCTCCAGTCCTATTTCTCTCTGGGGCCCTGCGGCATCAATAACGTAAATTCCGTCCATATCAGAAGCCAGCCATATGAATCCCTTTACTCGTACTATTCCTGGCCATGAACAACGGAGCCATGCTTCAAGTCTTTCAGGATGGAATGGCCGGCGAGCCTTTAGATGCACCGAATCAATAGATGCTCCAGCATTACTGTTTGCAAGATTCATTTCACAAGGAATGGGGCGATGCTTGAGTAATTCTTTAGTTGAAATATCACCGAAGACAGAACGAATTACAGAAGCTCCGGTTTTATTAGTAAGAGCTCGTATATATTTTTTAGCCGCGCGCTTCTCTTTGATTGAAGCCCGATCCCACTTATTAAGAATCAAAAGTGACGCTATAGATGTTTGGCGTTCAATAAGAGGAGCGATAATTGGATCTTTGAGGTAATAAGGCAGCAATGAAGTATCTATAACAGTTACGACCGAAACAATCTCCCACTTGTCTTTTGACTCTTGTAGATGTTTTGTCAACGCTGTTACGTCCGCTGCTCCAGATGACTCTACTAAAATTGCTGAAGGCCTCGGTTCTGTTTCTGCCTGAGCAGTAATCTCAGTTATAAGCTGTTTTTCATGTGTGCTTGATAAATGACCAGAGGATACTGACCGAAGTCGCCCTTTTGACGCGAGATTGACATGCTCTCCTCCCTGGAGATACGCTATATCGATATTTTCTTCTCCAAGATCATGTACGATAACAGATAGACTGTCTGTTTCGTTTTTATCTAGCTGCCTTGCAAGAAGAGATGTTTTTCCTGAGCCTAAAAATCCTGTAACAATTATAACTGGTATCATGCTGTTACAATAACATGAAATGAATGTTCATGCTATTCTTCGCAAATGGTAAAAAGTGAAAGAACTCTTGCCAAGGCAATCGTAGATAGTTGAGAAATTTCTATACAAGTTCAATGGCGTTTGATATATTTTAAAAATAAAAGGAGAAGAACAATGATTAAAAACAAAAAGATTTTATCGATAATTCTTTTGATTTTATTAGGCTCATTTGTACATGCTCAGGAGCAGGATAATGAGGTTCTTCAGGTAATAAAAAAGAGTTATTCAACAAAGTATTTTTCAGAGAGAGGTTCTGTATCAGAGAAGGCGCTTGAGGATATTTTGTTATGCGGAATAAAAGCCCCAAGCGCAAGAAATAGTCAATTATGGCGCTTTGTTGTTTTAACAGATTCACCACGTACAAAGACCCTCCTTGGTAAGAGGGTTGGGAATGTAAGCTATACCCCAGGCGCGGTGTACATTATTGTTTGCGGAGCAGAAAATGAGCCTAAAGGGATAGATGTTGATTTTGATTGCGCTCTTGCCGCGGAAAATATGTATATTGCTGCCCAGAGCATGGGGTTCGGAGCGCATATGTATACCAGTCCTGTTAAAGCCTTGAATACAAATTTGCGCGGTGAAGTTCCATTGCCAAAGGGATATAGGGCTGTATGCCTTATCAAGATCGGTAATACTGATACAGATGCTGTCAGCTCGGCTTCCCCTCGAAATGCGCTGCAGGATGTTGTTGAATATCGATAAAGAGGTTTAAAAAAAATCCATAAAAACACCTAATTTTACCTCTCCGGATTATTTTTGCTCTAATCGGAGTTGCGGAGAGATCTGATTGGAATATACTGCCCTTATATAATTAGCACGAGCTAATATATCTCTTTCAAGATTTGATTAATATGAAAGAGCTTAAAAACTTTATGAGGGAAAAATGAAAGAAGACAAACATAATTCATTTACCGGTATTATGGAATTTGCCGGAGAGTGCAAGGGTAAAATGATTGTATCTGTTATTCTTGCAATATTAAGCGTACTTTGCGGATTATCTCCTTACTTTGCTATTTCAGCTATTGTTGCAGGTTTTGCGCAAGAGTCTGCTGCTCTTGCCGCTATTTTAATGTGGCTTGCCGTCTTTGTCGCTGAAGCCGCGTTAAAGGCCTTTTTTTACGCTGAATCAACACTTGTATCACATAAGGCCGCGTTTGGAATATTGAGAAGCATCCGGGAAAAAATAACCGCGAAGCTTCGAAGGCTGCCTATGGGCTACATTCAGGAAAGATCTTCAGGGCAGTTCAAGATGCTAATTGTAGATGAGGTAGAGAAGCTTGAGTATCCACTGGCGCATGCCATTCCAGAGTTAACCTCAAATATCATAGCGCCAATTGCGGTGTTTATCTTTCTTCTGCGGACAGATGTACGAATGGCTTTTATCTCACTTCTTACACTCCTGTGGGATTTATTATAAGCGGAGTTATGATGGCCGGTTACAAAAAGCGGTACAAGCTATGGTTTGAGTCCGGTGAGACCATGAATAATACCCTTGTGGAATACATCAATGGTATTGAGGTAATAAAGGCCTTTAACCAGAGCGCGTCATCCTTTGAAAAATACAGAAATGCTGTGCTTAAATACAGAGATTTTACACTGGCATGGTATAAGGCCTCCTGGCCATTCAACGCAGCCTACGCGGCGGTTCTTCCCGCAGTTCTTGTCGCGGCCCTACCGTTTGGACTAAAGTTTTATATGGACGGCTCCATAGAGCTGTCGTCGCTTATTGTCTCGCTGATTTTATCGCTTGGGCTTATTCCTCCATTAATGAAGCTTATTGAGTTTACAGATAACCTTGCTGTAATTGCTCAAACCGAGCAAAAGGTTCATGAGCTGCTTGTGGCTGAAGAAATGTCTTATCCAGAGAAAGATGCGGAGCTTGATAGGCTTGATATCAGGCTTTCAAATGTGTCTTTTACTTATGACAAAAAGCCGGTTTTAAAGAAAATGAATCTGCAAATGAAGGAAAAGACAACAACAGCTCTTGTTGGAGCATCCGGCAGTGGGAAGTCAACAATAACAAAGCTTATAGCAAGATTCCGGGATGTAACCGATGGTGAGATAACCATAGGCGGATGCCGTGTTCAGAATATCCCGCAAGAGCAGCTATCCGCGCTTGTAAGTTCAGTATCTCAGGATATCTATCTCTTTGATATGAGTATTGCCGAGAATATCCGGATAGGTAATCCATTAGCCTCTGATGATCAGGTAAAAAGGGCGGCAGAGCTTGCCGGCTGTAATGAGTTTATCAGCAGGTTTAAGAGTGGTTATGACACAATGGTTGGTGATGCCGGGGACAGGCTTTCCGGCGGAGAAAAGCAGAGAATCGCCATTGCCAGAGCCATTCTTAAAGATTCTCCAATAATATTACTTGATGAGGCCACAGCGAGTATTGATGCCGAGAATGAGTACAAAATACAGCAGTCAATAAACTCTCTGACAAGGAACAAAACCCTTGTAATAGTGGCTCATCGACTTTCTACAATTATTCACGCTGACAATATAGTCGTTATAGATGATGGTGAGATAAGCGCTCAGGGAAGGCATGATGAACTTCTTGACACCTCTCCAGTGTATAAAAAGATGTGGGACGCGCATATAGACGCGGGAAAATGGAGCATAGGCTCTGGAGCTGTCAGCCCGGGACAGAATATTGGAAAACAGGGGAACAACTATGCTTGATATTATAAAGAGAATTCTACGCCTTGCCGGAAGCCGGGGGAAAAAGATAAAACTTGGTTTTTTACTTGGGTTCATCGATGGTTTTTTTGAAGGAGCAACTATAGCGGCCTTAATATATGCCTTTGTCGCAATAGGACGAGGACTTTCTCCCGGAGATATTGGAACTGTTATAGCCATACAGCTTGCCGGGCTGTGTGGACACATTATTTGCCGGTACTGCGTTGCAAGGTTTCAGGGCGGCGCCGGAGTTGAGATAATGGCTGAACAGAGGTTGAAGATAGGTGAAATTCTTAAAAGGGTTCCAATGGGATTTTTCAGCAGCAGCAACATGGGAGAAATCGCGGCAACCGCTACAACTGATCTTGGCTTTATAGAAAACTACTGTATGTTCATCCTTGACCGAGTTGTTAACGGTTTTGTAGCTACAGCAGTAGTCGCTGTATTTCTTGTGGTTTATGACTGGAGGATAGGGCTCATTGTCCTCGTCTCCATAATACCAATAGTTGCCATCTTCCGGTACTTGCAGAAAAAGGGGAAGCTTCTGACTCCCAAGCGGCAGGACGCTCAGGCCGGGCTTGTTTCTGCTACCCTTGAATACGTTCAGGGAATAGAGGTTATCAAATCGTTTAACATGAATGGAGATAGGGCGCGGAATATTACAAGGGCAATTAAGGGCAGCGAGGAAAACTCATACAAGCTTGAAAAGGGATTTGTCCCCATGCTTTCGGTTTATTCCCTTTTTATAAAAATATGCTGCGCGCTTATTATCTTTGTTATAAGCACATTGGCGTTAAACGGCAGCGCTTCAATAAGCGAGCTTTTTATTATTGTAATATCAACATTCGGCATTTTTACACCAATAGAGCAGGCAGTATCGCTTACGGCTTTGATGCGGATGATGGAAGCCTCCCTGAACCGGCTTGAGAAGATTACTGAGGCTGATTTTATTGACGCTGATGCTGCTGATATTGAACCAAGCTGTTATGACATTGAGTTTAAAGATGTAAGCTTCGCCTACGACAGTGCCCTGGTTATCGAGAAACTGTCTTTCAAGGCGCCGCAGGGATCCACCACGGCAATTGTTGGAGAATCAGGAAGCGGTAAAACAACAGTGACAAACCTTATCGCAAGATTCTGGGACGCTTCGGACGGAAATATCTGTATAGGCGGAATAGATCTTCGTCAGATGAGCTGCGACGCAATACTGAAGAATATCAGCATCGTTTTTCAAAAAGTCTATCTTTTTAATGACACAGTGCTTGGAAACCTCAGATTCGGTAAGCCGGACGCGGAACTGGATGAGGTTGTTGCGGCATGCAAAAAGGCTCGTTGTCATGATTTTATCATGGCTCTTGAAGACGGTTATGAAACAATGATCGGAGAAGGCGGATCAACTTTGTCCGGGGGTGAGAAGCAGCGCCTGTCCATTGCCCGGGCCATTTTAAAGGATGCTCCCATTGTCCTTCTGGATGAGGCCACTTCCAGCATTGATCCGGAGAATGAGAAGTATATACAGGAAGCCATAAACAATCTTGTGCGGGGCAGAACCCTGATTGTCATAGCCCACAGATTAACCTCAATACGTGGAGTAGACAATATTCTGGTGCTGGACAGGGGGCGGCTGGCACAGGCAGGGCTGCATGATGAGCTAATAAAACAGGATGGAATCTATAAGGATTTTTGGAATATTAGACAGAAGGCTGATAATTGGAAGATTGTCGGAGCATAAAACTTACTATTAGATGATTAAATTTGAAAACTAAAGTGATTTTCAAGTCTTAGAGTTTCTGAACGTTTAGTCTAATGTAAATGAAATGAAAAATTTCAACTACTTACAAAGTATAATATTTACTTATAGTTGCAAAATTTTACTTCAAGGGGCTCTTTTAAAACTAGCTAGTTTTAAAAGAGCCTCAACAAACTATAAGTTTTTAAATTTGTATATCGAAAAAATATTTAATACCGCTGTTATCAGAAGCAGAGCAGTTGTACCGAATATTGTAATTGATTCTATTATAATTCGTGCTAATGCACCGTCATTAAAAAATGTATGTATTACTGAAGCTGTAAGCATTACAATATAGCAGGCTCCTCCATTAAATTTGCCAAAAGAAGAATAGAGCATTTCACATGAAGATATGCAATAAGCGCTCCACGTAATAAGAGAGGCTGCTATACCACCAAGAAGTAACAAATAACGAAAATCCTTCAATCCTAAAATAATAAAGGCTGCGATAACTACAAGAGAATCACAAGAAGCGTCAATAATAGCTCCTTTTGTACTTTCAATTTTTAATTTGCGGGCAACAAACCCATCTATAAAATCTGTAAAAATAATAAGAAGTACTATTGGAATATTCCAGATACTTTCATGGAAATGTAGAAATGCCCATAGGCCAAAAAGTGGTAACCTTGATAGGCTAATAATATTAGCAGAAGATTTAAATATTAGTTGCATCTCATGAATATAATGATTTTTTAATTAAAATGGAAGTAGAATGATAGATTACTTCTCTGACAATAATTGAAAATGTCTATACAAATATAATAACAAGTATAAGAGGAATGAAAAGATAAAAATAAGAGTTGCTGACAATGATAAACATTCGCAGTACCGGTGTAACCCCGATAGGAGGTTGGTCTCCTTAAAATTTGCTAGAATTCAAAAATAAAAAAGCCCCATATAAATGGAGCTTTTTTATTTAAAAAATCTATTAAATTAATAAGGAAGTTTTGTTTCCCATTCAGCGGCATTATCTGCAGTAATTGTTGTTCCGGTAGATAATTGTACATAGTCAATAGAATCTTTTGCCATCCATGAATAAATAACTTCAGCAAGTTTAGTCATTAAATCAGTTCCTGTTTGAGTTACTGTTAACTGAATCCAGCCGTCTTTTACCTGTTCCATACTATCAATAAAAGCTTCAAGTGACACAACTGTAATGTCTCCTGGTTTGTAACCAGCTTCTTTTATTGCCTGCACTCCGCCAAGTGCAAACTCATCAGATAGAGCAAATACAAAATCAATGTCTTTATTCGCTACAAGTAGAGCGCTCATTTCTTCATATGCAGTATCTCGAGAGGCTCCACAGTATTTTACAGCAAGCTGGTTATAACCAGCGTCAGTAAAAAACTCATTAACAGATGCTTCACGAACTATATAGTCATATTGAGCTTCCCAGCCTGAAAGAATGACATAGTTTGAACCAGCTTTAAAATGCTCAAGAATATAATTGGCGCCAGGGCCTACTAAACCATTTTTCTGATCAGGACCAACATAGCAGTATACCATTGACTGGCCTTCTGCTTTTACATCTGAAGTTATTGTAATAACATCTATACCTGCTTCAGAGAAGTCTTTCACGTAGGTTACTGCTGCAGCAGAATCTACAGGAAATAAAACAACAAGATCTACTATATCATCAGATATAACAGACGCAACCTGTTCAGTCTGTGTGTTTACATCTCCATTTCCATCATACACTTCCAATTCCCATTCATGCTTGTCAGCATAAGCCTGAAACTGATTGAGAATGTCTATCGGATATGGTGCAAGTGTTGTTGTGACTGCGATATAGGCAACAGTAAAAACTCCGTCACCATTAACATCACCAAGAACGCTTACTTCTTTTGCATCACCAGATGTACCTGCTTTTTTTTCTTTACCCTTACATGATGTAAAGGCAAAAACCATCATAAACGCTAAAACAATTCCAAGAACTCTCTTCATTTAATTCCTCCATTTATTATGCATTATTTGCTTTTATGTTGCTTGTGATTTTATCCAAAATAAGAACAAGAATAACTACAATTCCAGTTATAAGAGCCTGCATTGCTGTTCTCATTCCTAATTTTGTCATAACATTATTTATTATCTGTATTGTGGCTACACCCATAATACACATAGCCATATTTCCTTTTCCGCCCTGCATCTTAACTCCACCGACAACTACGGAACAGATCGCAATAATGTCCAGATTATCGCCCATATTATAAGTAGAAGTATTCATTCTCATAACAACGAGTATTGAGCAGAAAGAAGCGCAAAAGCCCCCAATAGTGAAGGCCATACGAGTGAGCCTGTCATTATTTATACCAGAAAATAATCCTGCTTCAGGATTTCCTCCAACTACATACATATTAATACCGTCGCGTTTGTATTTTAAAAACATACCAAGAGCAACAAGGAAGATAATACATATGATATGAGATGGAGTCAGAAATCCAAACAGTTTTATATTATAGAAATGTGAAAGTCTTTCTCCAAAAAGTGTCGCTTCAACTGCTCTTCCGCTTGAATCATTGTTGAGTATAAGAACTAATCCTTTTAGAGATGTCATTACTGCAAGAGTACCAATAAGTGATGGAATCTTTAATCTTGTAACAATTGTACCATTCATATATCCAATACAGCAGCCTAACACAAGGGTTATAAGAAGAGCTGGGAAAAAACCTATGGAATTACACATTAAAACGAATAATGTGCCATCAAGAGCTACCTGATATGCCAGCGAGAGGTCAATTCCTCCTACCAAAAATATAAAGGTAAGGCCAATTGCAAGAATTCCATATGTACCTATAGATTGAGTCAGATTTATTATATTTGCGGGTCTGGTGAATTTAGGTGAAGCACTGATACAAGCCGCAATAATAACCAATATAAGTATATAAATACTGTTGTTTTCTCTAAAAAAACGAACAACTGGTGTAGATTTAAATTTATCTAGTTTAGCTATCATGAACGTACTCCTCCTGAACTCTTAACATCTGCCCACATTGCTATTAGTAGAACGATTCCTTGAGTTATATAGGTCGCGTTTGAGCCAAGGCCTATTAAAGTAAAACCGTTGGATAGTATACCTACAAAAATCACACCAAGAATTGTGCCTAAAACATTACCTTTTCCGCCAGTAACACTTGTTCCGCCTAAAACCACAGCTGTAAGTACATCAAATTCGAGTCCTACTCCTGAATAAGGTTGTACAGACATAACCTTTGCGTAAAGCACAGTTCCCGCAACTCCTGTAGCCAAACCAGCAAGCGTATATACAACGAGAACAATGAGCCAGGCTCTTATTCCAGAAAAATGGGCGCTTCTTTGATTTGCGCCTACCGCGTAGACTTTTGTACCAAACTCTGTCTTTTTTAATAAAAACCAGAAGATAATTGCAAATAATGCAAAAATTATTATTGGAGTAGGAATCCCTCCAATTTCTCCCTGTCCTACAAATTTTAGAACTTCACTTGGCGCAAGTTTTGTTACAAATCTTCCATCAGAATAGAGAGTTGTTATTCCTTTAAAAGCATACATTGTTCCAAGTGTCGCGATGAAAGCGTTAAGTTTTAGAATTCCAACAAGAAATCCATTAAATGCTCCACATCCAATACCTGCAAGGATTGCCCAAAAGATGGCTTCGCCAAAATTACCTGAATGCTGTCCTGTTATAACAGCACAAAAACCAATCATCCAACCAAGCGATAAGTCTATATTTCCGGTGACCATTATAAGTGTAACCGCGCAAGACATTATTCCCATAACAGAAACAGACCGAAGCAGGTTTGCAATATTCTTAGTTGTAAAAAAGCTGGAGCCGCTTAAGGCTACAACAATTGCAATAAATACAACCATCATAGCGACAACTCCGAAATTTTCTTTTCCCTTCAGTTGCTTTTTAAGATTACTCATATATTTTCAGCTCCTAAAGCTGCAGTTAAAATCTGTTCTCTTGAGGGATCGTCTTTCATATTAAATTCTGCAGTTTTATCTCCCTCATGAATCGTTATAACCTTATCACTCAGTCCCATAACTTCCTCAATTTCTGACGATACAACGATTATAGCCATCCCTTGTTTGGCTAACTCGCCAAGAAGGGTGTATATCTCTGCTTTAGCGCCAATATCTATTCCGCGTGTTGGTTCATCTATAATTAGTAGATCCGGATTCATCATTAACCATTTAGCCAAAACAACCTTCTGTTGGTTTCCTCCTGAAAGGTTTCCGGTTTTCTGATTAGCTGAAGGTGTTTTAATTCTGATACTGTCTATATAATGATTGGTAATTTCTTGCTGTTTGCTCTTTTTTATTACTCCAAGAAAAGTCAGTTCTTTAAGTTTTACAATAGTCATATTCATAAGAATTGATAACTGAAGCATTAAACCTTCTTTTTTTCTGTCTTCTGTACAGAATCCTATTCCTGCTTTTATTGATTTACTAGGTGAGCCTTTTCGAAGCTTATTACTGTTCATAATAACTTCACCGGAATTATATTTATCCGCGCCAAAGATTGCTCTCATAATTTCAGAACGACCAGCGCCTACAAGTCCAAAAAAGCCTACTATTTCACCTGCTCGAACAGAAAATGAAATATTATTAAATAAATCCTTACTTGAGAGATTGTTAACCTCAAGTACACTTTTCCCTGGCGTAACTTCTTTTTTGTTATACATATTTTCAAGGTTACGTCCAATCATATTAGCTATAAGTTCTTCTTCCGTAATTTCATTTTTATTGACAGTCACTATATTTTGACCATCACGTATTACGGTAATTCTGTCAGAGAGATGCATTACCTCATCCAGTTTGTGGGAAATATAAACAATAGCTATATCTTTCTTCTTAAGCATAAAGATTATTTTTAAAAGCGTATCTGTTTCTGATTCAGAAAGAGATGAAGTTGGTTCATCCATGATTATGCAGCGCGCGTTTCTTGTAAGCGCCCGCCCAATCTCAATCATCTGCTGTTGTCCTACTGATAAATCTCCAGCTAAACTTTTAGGAGAAACATCCATTCCTAGTTCGTTCAGAATCTTTTTAGACTCTGAATAGAGCTTTTTGTAATCAATTATCGAGCCTTTCATAGGAAGGTTCCCGATAAAAAGATTCTTAGCAACATCTTGCTCTGGAACAATGGATAGTTCTTGGTATACACATGACACACCACGGTTAATACCTTCGTGTGTTGATTTGAAGTGTACACTATCTCCGTCGAAAATATATTCGCCCTTATCCATTTCATGAGCCCCGGTCATTACCTTAATAAGAGTAGACTTTCCCGCTCCATTTTCGCCGCAAAGCGCATGGATTTCTCCTCTTTCTAATGTGAATGATACTTTGTCTAGTGCTAATACACCCGGGAATTGCTTAGTGATATTCTGTAATTCAATTAATGGCCGCAAAAAGAACACCCCCTGACGCAAAAAAAAGTAAAACTTTTTTTATAAAAAATTGGTATAAAAATGATACGGGATAGATTTGGGTCTCACAACATACAATTTTATATTTTATATAATCGAAATTGTATTTTAATGTGAAAATTGTGTGTGAACTGTGTGTAATTGCTGTGAAAACAGTTTTTTTAAGTTCAAAATGTGTCAACCCTGATATATTGTATATACAAAATTGTATTGTATGTTATTGAAAATAGGATGGATAAAATTGATGTTGGTATAAGATGTCCTGGTTGACAATCGAAATTATAAAAATATAATAAAAGTAGGAAAGCCTAACATGGCGGTGCTAAAAATTGGAGAGTAGCATGGAAAAACATAACAAAACAAATTTATCAGAAATAGGAGATTTCGCTTCTGTTCAGTCTTGTGGCTGTTGTAATTGTAAAAATGATGTTTTACATATCAACTTTTACAATACTACTATGAGATTAACAAAAGAATATTTTAAAGCATATGTAACAATGCTTAATGAGGCGATGTTTAAAATTGATGAAAATGGTGAGTTTAGAGAAGAACTTGAAGGAATATATAATTTCTATAATTTTCTTGGAAGTGATGAGGGGCAAGATGAAAATAATAAAATATTTTGAAGTTTTTCAAGATTAACAGAGTTTTTATATTAGCTCCATATAATACAATTTTAAAATAAAAAAATTATTAAAAATGGTTTAGACAATCGGCCCTGTTACTGCCTCAAAATATTCCGCGAGAAGTTCCGGACTCTGTTCCATATTGTTTTCCAGCCACCACTGTACAATGTTGACAAAGCTTGCAGATATGTGTGCTATCAGAAAATCTTCAGGTACGACAGTGGTTTTATGCTTGCCGGGGTTGAGAATATGAATCATTACAAGATTGTTAAAATACTGCTTAAAGTAGCGCTGAAAAAGCTCTCCGCTCTCACAGGTCAGGAGTATACTCATCCTCCTTCCGTGTTCTTTAAGGTGGTACAGTATGTGGGTAACAATCTCTTTTGAGCTTCCGCTTGTCATTGAAAAATCATGGGTCTGTTCTGCCTCCGGGGCATCTGAGAAAACGTGTTCAAAAAGCTCCGAGCACATCTCGCGCAGAAGATCATCCTTTGTCGGGAAATGGCTGTAGAAGGTTGTTCTTCCTACATCGGCCTTGTCTATAATTTCCTGTACCGTGATCCTTGAATAGCTTTTGTTGCTCAGCATCTCGCTGAAAGCGTTAAAGATGGCTTCTCTTGTCTTTCTCTGTCTTCTGTCCATTCATTTTTCTCCGTACAATTTAAATAATTTGTTCGGTAGAGAATATCCTATCCAAATTGTTTCTTGTAAGCACCTCAGACACCGATTATATTATTTACAGAACAAAGTGTTTGATTAAGAACTTATTGTACTGTAATAGAGTTTGGAAATCAAGCGACAGTTTTTGGAGATGAAATTATGTTTGGTAAAATAAGCGCTCTGTTCGCGGGGCTTAAAATGACAATAGTATCGGGAGTGTTTCTTGCCGCGAGTTTGACACTGCTGTTGATGGGAATAAAGCTGCCAGTTGACCCGGCCTGGCTAACGGTCATTCTCTCCGGTTATCCGCTTCTCTATATTGCACTTACCCGCCTTGTATATGATAAATGGATATCATCAGCCCTGCTTATTTCAATGGCAATGCTGGCCTCCCTTGCCATCGGCGAACTCTTTGCGGCCGGTGAGGTTGCCTTCATCATGGCAATTGGCGCTATCCTTGAGGACATGACTGTAGCCAGGGCGCAAAGGGGGCTTTCAAAGCTTATAGCCCTTACACCGGTTCAGGGGCGGAGGCTTGTTAGGCGGAATGGCAGCCTGATTGAAGAAATGATTCCCGCGGAGCAGATTAAAAAGGGAGATCTTCTCCGCGTCTTACCCGGCGAGGCCGTTCCTGTTGATGGGCAAATTACATCCGGCAATACCTCTGTTGACCAGTCCATTATGACCGGAGAATCGCTTCCCGTTGACAAAGGTCTTTCCGACGAGGTCTTCTGCGGGACAATAAACTGCTTTGGTTCTATTGATATAGAGGCAACTGCCGTGGGGGAGGATTCATCACTACAGAAGCTTATTCGAATGGTCAGGGAGGCTGAGGATAAAAAGGCTCCCATGCAGCGTATTGCCGACAAGTGGGCCGTATGGCTTGTGCCTATCGCCCTTGGAATAGCAATCGGCGCCCTTGTTCTTACCTGGGCTATGGGCCTTGGTATTATGGAGGCCCTTAACCGTGCGGTAACCGTTCTTGTTGTCTTTTGTCCCTGTGCCCTTGCCCTCGCGACACCAACATCTATTATGGCGGCCATTGGGCAGGCCACAAAGCACGGTGTCATTATAAAATCCGGCGAGGCCCTGGAGCTTATGGGGCATGTGGATACCATAGCCTTTGACAAGACGGGAACTCTGACAGAGGGCAATCTTGCGGTAGTGGATATTTATCCCTTTGTTGACGGGGTGGAGCGGACTGATCTTTTGAGACTGGCCGCTTCGGCGGAGGCCCATTCGGAGCATCCCCTTGCGAGGGCGATCCTTTCTTGCGCTAAAGAACTGCGAGTCGAAATAGAGCCCGCGGGTGATTTTCAGATGATTTCGGGAAAGGGGATTACAGCGGTTGTCGGCAGACATACCTTGCTATGCGGTACATTGAGCTTTTTTAAAGAAAGGTGCATATATATTGAGGATTCACTCGCGGTAACATTGGATAATTTCCGCTCTCAGGGCAAGGCCGTCATACTTGTCGCAAGAGACAATGTCCTGACGGGAGCTATTACACTTTCTGATACTCTTAGAGATACTGCTCCCCAAATGGTCAGTGAGCTGCGAGATATGGATACTAATGTTGTTCTTCTTACCGGAGATCATTCACAAACCGCTGGCTATTTTGCTAAAAAAGCAGGAATTGAGTCTGTTAAGGCAGAGCTTCTGCCTGGGGACAAGGTTGGCAGCATTGTTGAGCTGGAAGAGCAGGGGCGTAAGGTTTGCATGATAGGCGACGGAGTTAACGACGCTCCCGCCCTTAAAACTGCTGATGTGGGCGTTGCCATGGGTAGTATGGGAAGCGATATTGCTATTGAAGCCGCTGATATAGCCCTTATAGGCGATGATATATCAAAGATTCCTTATCTTAAAAGGCTGTCGCGCTCCACTGTGCGAACAATAAAGGGAAATATTATAGCCTCCATGTGTATAAACGCAGTAGCAATTACGCTGTCTGTTCTTGGTGTGCTAAATCCCGTTACCGGAGCTCTTGTACATAATGCCGGTTCTTGTCTGGTTGTTCTTAACGCGGTGCTGCTTTATGATAGAAAATTTGACAGGATGAAATAATGTTAAACTCATTGACATAATCTGTAATTTTTAATACTTTCAAAAAAGAGCAGGTGAACATTTATGCAGCAGAAGAAAGATGAGGTTTTTAACGCTCTTATCACCGAAGGTGAGAAAGAGTTTTTGGCAAAGGGCTATCAGCAGGCTTCATTAAGAAAGATTGTGAAAAATGCGAATACAACGCTTGGAAATTTCTATAATTATTTTAGTAATAAAGAAGCGTTTTTTGATGAGCTTGTAAGGCCTGAATGGAATAAATTTAACTCTTTCTTTAATGAGCATGAAAAATTAGAACATGCTGACTATCTCTGGGATGTTACTGATATTGGTGAATGGCGCAGAGTTTTAGGACAGATGGTTAAGGGATTATTCCCAAGATTTTCAAGTGGTTTTATTCTTCTTATAGAAGGAAGCATGGGAACCAAATATGAAAATGTCCGGAATGAAATTATCGAAATACTAAAAGGA
>JAQQAK010000244.1 GCA_028527945.1 Spirochaetaceae bacterium | reverse complement strand
CCGCCGAACATTCCAAGCATTCCACCAAATTTACTTGAAAATATTTCCTTCTTTACTGTGTCAAAAATTCTGTCGTAGTCAATTCCATCAATTGCAGAGGAAAGATCTACAGATTCTAAAAGATTTTCTTTTCCTTCTGTAAAATAGTGATCAAGGTTTTCTTTTGTGAAAAATTGTTCCATGACCATATCTCTTATCCATTCTTTTATCTCTTCAAAATGAGCAGGAATAACACCTGAGCCATAAAGACCTGGAACTTTGTCAAATAGCATATAAACTGCTAACCAGTTTGTGATTGCTCCTGAAAGAGCAAAAAATCCTACAGTTTTTATATGTTCCCCTATGACTGGGTTAAGGTAAGCTGATACTGCGTAGCCAGCAGCTATCAGGATTGCGGCTATTAAATTAGTAGCCTGGCTTTTATTCATTTATATCTCCTACAAAGACTCTGCGTTATTCGCGAGCCATGGGTTAGCAATAATGTTTGAGCCGCAGGAGCTTCTGGCAACTCAATATTTGTAAAAGTACAAGAGAATGTTTAAGACCATTCACACTTTGATTAGAAACGCTATAAGCTAAATGAGCCTTGGCGTGGTATTAAACCATCTCGGCGAATAAAAACATAAATGTTTGTCTTTTTCTCAATTTGTCTGTAAAATATACACACGCTTTAATAAATTGACAACTGAGGTTTTTTATTAAATTGTTTCAGTTTTGTTATTTTTAATTAAAGAGCAAAATCTTCTGTGCAGATTATTGTGGTGAGGTTGAAGTAGAGAGTTTTAGTAAGAATAAGCGAAAGTGCTTCTATGTTTGTAATTAGTTGAAAGGTTGAGTTTTTAATCAATCTTGTTTTGTTCTGTGATAAGGAAGCTATCCATCTTTGTAAATTATTCTTATTAAATTTCTATACTATATGGGGCTTTTTCAAAGTTTAGTAAGTTTGGAAATTTGTTCTATGATTATAATAATTTGTTATTCAGGTTTTGGTAATTTGCTAAAGTCTGGATTTCGGGGGTATGTTTATGAAAGAAAATCTTGCAAATCTTAAAAAAATAGTACGAGAGCTTTATCTCCTTGAACATGCTCAAGCAGTGCTTTCCTGGGATCAGGAAACAAAGATGCCTGAAGCAGCTAATGAAGAACGTTCCGAGCAGCTTGCTCTAATGGAAGGAATCTTACATCAGAAATTAACTTCTCCTGAAATAGGGCGTCTTCTTTCCGCTTTGGGCGCGGATGAAGATCGTCCTGAGGGAAAGGGGGATTTTTCTATAGAAGATAAAGCTTTTGTCCGCGAAGTTTTTAGAAGTTATAAAAGAGCTGTAAAGCTGCCAGAGTCACTTGTTACAGAACTCGCTCGGCAGACAGGCTTTGCCCATTCTTCATGGATTAAGGCGAAAAACAATTCTGATTTTTCTATTTTTGAAAAAAATCTTGAAAAAATAATTGAGCTTAATAGAGAAAAGGCTGAGAAAATTGGTTATAAAGAACATCCTTATGACGCTCTGCTTGACGAGTATGAGCCGTGGATGACAACATGCCGGGTTGAGGAAGTTTTCGTCCCTCTTGGAAAAAAATTATCCAAGCTTACAAAAGAAATAGTAAAAGCCAAACAGGTTGATACTTCGTTTTTAGAGCAGGCTTATCCTGTTGATATTCAGGATTCTTTTGGTCGAACTGTTGTTTCTTCTTTAGGTTATCCTTTTAACCGGGGAAGATTGGATCTTACAGAGCATCCATTTACAACTACTCTTGGTTCTGATGATGTTAGAATTACTACCCGTTATGAAGAAGATTTGGTATTGTCTGGGCTTTTTAGTAATATTCATGAATGTGGCCATGCCTTATATGAACTTGGTATGGGCGATGCAGTTAGAGGAAATATTCTTTCTACTGGAGTGTCCCTTGGCGTTCATGAATCGCAGTCACGATTCTGGGAGAATATGATTGGAAGGTCTTTTCAGTTTTGGGAATATTTTTTGCCTGCGTTTAAAAAAGCTTTTCCTGAGCAAACTCAAGGTGTTGATGTTGATACTTTTTACCGTGCTGTTAACAAGGTTACACCTTCTTTTATAAGAACTGAGGCAGATGAAGTGACCTATAGTCTTCATGTCATATTAAGGTTTGAAATAGAGAAGGCTATGCTTTCTGGAGATATTAAGGTTTCCTCCTTGCCTGATGAATGGAATAAACGCATGAAATCGCTTCTTGGAATTGTTCCTAAAAATGACGCTGAAGGTGTTTTGCAGGATGTTCATTGGTCCGCAGGTTTGATAGGTTATTTTCCAACATACGCTTTGGGTAATCTTTATGCAGCTCAGTTTATGTCAGCTATGAAAAAATCTCTGCCTCAAATGGATGAGATTGTTTCTAAAGGAGATTTTGGCACAATTCTTTCATGGCTTAGAGAACATATACATCAGTATGGAATGGTTTACCCTGCAGGAGAACTTTGTCTTCGGGCTACAGGCGAAGACCTTAATCCTGACTACTTCACCTCATATCTTGATAAAAAATATAGTAATATTTATGGCTTGCGTAGGGCTTAATTTTGAAAATCAATTCCTTTGGCTGACTCTTTGCGGGTTAGCCTTGGGAGGCGGTTTTAGTTTTATTCTTGCTCCGGCTAAAAGGCGGCATATTTCAGCATTTTTTATTTTTTTAAGTATTGCTCTTCTTTTTGCGTTAATCAGTTTTGTTGTTTCCGGTTATTCAGTTTCTGAACTTAGATTTAGGCTATATTGGCTTGGAGCATCTTTTTTTATTGGTTATCTTGCCTTTTTATTTTGGAAAACTCTTGGTTGCTTTCTGTTGGTAGCAATCGTTTTGTGTATAGGAATGATTTACTATTCGTTTATTGATTGGCGATGTTTACAAGATAGTGATGTTATAACTGAATTTACTCTCATCTCTGAGACTGAAAATTTTATAAGAATTGAATATGGCAATGGCGATGAAAAAATTCAGCAAAAGGTTCAAGGTAAAGAAATTAAAGCTGATATAAATTTTATAAAAGTACCTGAATATTTTTTTATTTTGCCATCTGAATATTACTATAAAATGAAAGGTTTTGTTGCTTTAGATTTTATTTCTGATAATGCGTTGCCATCAGGTAAACTTTTTAATTTTCTCTTGAAACTGCCTGGATTTAATTATGGAGTAAGCACAGCGGAGAATATTAGTCCAAATCCTTGTGTAAGGTATATTTATAAGTTTAATGAGACCGGAGATGCTGTTTTGTCTCGTATGGTTGGTTCTACTACAGAGAAATAGTTTACGGTTTATTAATCTTAAGCTATTTATTTTGGCTTTCCCGGCCGATAGGAGTAGAGTATGATGATAACTTTTTATAGACCTAAGAAAGACGGTTCTCTTAATTATTATTCTATCCATAACAGGCAGGCTCACCTTTTTGCCAAGTACTGTTTTATTGCAACATATGGAATTGATCAGCAGGCAGGACGGGAGCGGGTATATACTTTTAAAACTAGAATAGCTATGGATAGGAAATTGCGCGAGATCTTTAATGAAAGAATTCGCGGAGGTTATAAGGTTCTTTATTCATACGCAAAACTTCCTCAGTATAAAGAAATGTTTAATGAAATAAAGCAAAAACATGCTTAACAGTTTTGTTCAAAATTTTAGATAACGTTGACAATTTATATAAATACTAATAACCTCAACATATGAATTTGCCTACAAAGATCACTGTTTTCAGGATCATTCTTGCTCCTGTATTTTTTCTGGTCTATTTTGTACCAATCTGGTTTGGGGCCGGGACTTCTGTCTCTGTCTATATAATGATTCCTATGTTTATTGTAATGGAATTATCAGATGCTTTAGATGGCTATATTGCCAGAAAATATAATATGGTCACTGATCTTGGGAAGATTCTTGATCCTTTTTCTGATGTAATAAGCCGTGTGACATTTTTTCTTTGTTTTACATTTACAGGAATAATGCCTATCTGGACTTTTTTGATAATAGTTTACAGAGAACTTGCCATTACCTTTCTTAGAATGATGATGATGGGTAAAGGTGTTGCAATGGCTGCCAGTATTTGGGGTAAGGCAAAGGCTATAACTTATACAGCAGCAAGCGCTCTTGGCCTTCTTTTAGTTTCCGCAGAAAGGCTTGATATTACTTTTAATGGAATTGATATTTTTCAGATGGTTGTGCTTGTCTTTTTCATTCTTGCTGCTGCAGCTTCTGCCGGGTCATTTATGACTTATGCGGTAAATGTCAGAAAGGTACTTAAAAAATAGCATGCAGCCTTTATCAGCTTTTAATCCCTCTGCGCATAATATTAAATTTATTTTTACAGATGTAGATGATACTCTCACTGAAAATGGAAAACTTTCTCCGGAGTCCTATTCAGCTTTATGGCGGTTGCGAGACTCAGGTTTTAAAATTATTCCTGTAACAGGTGGTTCTGCCGGTTTGGGGCATATGATTGTCCGCCAATGGCCTGTAGATGCTGTTATTGCTGAAAGTGGTGCTTTGGTTTATTACATGGACGATAGTCAGCTTAAAACTTTTATACATCCTTCAGTTGCTGATGGTAAAAGTATGGAAAAGCTTAATTCTGTTTATGACTCGATCAAAAAAGAGTTTCCGCTTATAAGAAAGGCAAAGGATCAATTTTCGCGATTATATGACCTTGCGATAGATTATAATGAAGATTACCCCCGCCTTGGGTACGAGACTGCTGTTAAAATAAAAGGTCTTTGTGAGACTTTAGGCGCAGAGGCTATGATTAGCTCAATTCATGTTAATATCTGGTTTGGTGATTACTGTAAAAAAAGAATGGTTGAACTTTTTGCCAGAGAGCATTATGGATTGACTGTTGATGAGTTAAAAGAGAAAGCTATTTACTGTGGTGATTCCCCAAATGATGAACCTATGTTTGAGCTTCTTCCATTAAGTTTTGCTGTCGCAAATATTCTTAATTTTAAGAATGAATTAACCCATGAGCCAGCTTATTATGCTCCATCAAGATGTGGCCGTGGTTTTGTTGAAATCGCTGAAAAATTATTAGGCTGTTGAGCCTCTTGTAAAAAGCATTGAAGTGAAATTTTACTGCTATAGGGTGATTTAATATAGTGTAACAAGTTGTGAAATTTCCTCAGTTAAGAGTTAATTTAAAATCTTTTAAAAAAACGCACTGTAATTGTTTTCGTTTTTTCAAGCATCAGATACAGGAATATGGTAAATTATCTATATGGATAAATTAACTCTGAAATCTTTTATTAAAAGATTTAGTTCGGGGTATACAATACGACTCCTTCTGGTTTTGCTAACAGCTGTTATCTTTGCACTTTTTGCGACTGACAGATCTATAAGTACAATAATTAATAAAGTCTTACTGCAGGAAAAAGAAGAGATGCTTTTTGGTTTGACGCATCAGCTGGATAACGCTCTAAAAGGAACTTATAATGATATTCTTGTCGAATATGGCGCAATTGATTTTACAAGAGAAGATAAAATAAAAATACTTAACAATGAACTTGAGTCTATAACAGATCTTATTGCTTCCGGAATTGATGGTGTTGGTGCAGGTTATTACTCGAAAGAATTGGACGCTATTATAACATATGGTCCTGAGAAGGATTTTGCCCACACTATTGGTCAGCCTATTTTTGAGGGGCATCTTGGATATGAGGTTATGGAAACTGGCAAGCCTCTTGTTCAACAGGGCGATCTGGTCCGGGGAAAAATCCTTAATTGTATGCTTCCTATCATCAGAGACGGCCAAACTATTGGATATATCTGGGCTAATGAAACGCTCAAGGATGTTTCAAGCAGGCTTTCGGCTGTTTCTAATCAGATTCTTATACTAACATTTGTCATCTTTATTGTTCTTTATATAGCAGTGATGATAACTACCTGGCATTTTAATAGTAAGGTGGATCTTCTTATAGATAGCATACAAGTTGTAATGCGTAATCCAAGAAGCAGGCTGGCTGAGATGCAGGGGCCTTTGGCGAGTGTTGTAGAAGGTGTTAATAACCTTCTTGATAAGGCTTTTTTCTTTAAAAGTAATAATGAATATATTTTTGATGGAGTCTTAAGCGGTATTCTTGCTATTTCTGTTGAAGGTGAAATCCTTTTGGCCAATACTACATTCCGAAAAATGTTTGAGATTTCAGAAGATGGGCTTATTGGGGGGAGGTATAAAGAAATTTTCCCTGAAATATTAATTTCGGTTATTTCGCAGGGAATGAATTGTCTTAAAAAAGAGTATCCAAGCGATATTATCTACAAAGGCTGTATAATTGAGTACTTTTATAATGATGTTTATAACAATGATAATGAGCAAATTGGT
>JAQQAK010000243.1 GCA_028527945.1 Spirochaetaceae bacterium | reverse complement strand
GAAGAAATATTTTGTGCAAGATGTTCTATTAACGCGGTTCCAATTCCTCGTCTTCGGCCAAAAGGGCTTGTAACTACTTTGTATATTAAAAAATAATCTTTATTTGTATTTGAATAGGTAAGCATGTATCCAAGAATTTCACCTTCTTCAATCCATACAAAACTATTATTGAAATCTTTTTGGATATCAGGCTTTTTAATATAAGGAGAAGGTATTATGAACGTATCAATGTTTAGAAGCGGATTACCGATTATTCTTTTTTCAATATCCATTGTCATAGGTAAAATATATGAGCTCATTCTTCAGAACCTTCTTCTAAAATTATTTAAACTTGAGCTTCGTGCAAAACTCTGTAATAAAAAAGCCTCCTTATCTGAAAAGGAGGCTTTAATGTATATAACATTATAAATATTATCAGACTTATTTAAGCGCTTCAACAAAAAGATTAACAGTTCCGTCAACTATTGATTTTCTTATTTCTGGTTTATCACTATAAAAACTATAGCTGTGAGTGTCTCCTGTTACATCAAGACTTTTTCCTCCCAATGCTTCAGCTACGCTTTTACTTACTTCTGAAGATACTACATTGTCATCTTCTCCGTAAATTACTAAAGATTTACCTTTAAAAGCTTTTGCTTTTTCGATAAGACCTGTTTCTGTGAGATCTTCAAAGAATTCTTTGCTGAGTTTTTGTGTCTGGCCGTATATTGTTGTGAATGCTGCGCTTCCATTTTCATCTGCTTCTTTATAGTAGTTATCCCAGGCTTCCTGACCGCCAAGGAAGTTTATCATTGTGAAATCATCAGCAGCTGGTGCAAGAAGAACAGCTCCAGTAAATTTTTCAGGATCATCTCCGATCATTTTGACAGCTATTCTTCCTCCCATGCTGTATCCAAAAATTCCAATTTTTTCTGAATTGATTGAATCAAGTGAAGTTACATAAGTTAAAGCTGAGTTTACATCGTCTATCATGTTTGAGACCGTGTTTAATTCAAATCCTTCAGAGCTCTCCCCGCATCCTGGAAAGTCGATTCTTATTGACGCAATTCCGTTTTTACCAAGAGTTTCAGCAATGTTTGTTAAGCCACCGTTTTCTTCTCTGTTTCCGCCATGGCCATGTGCTATTACAACAACTGGGAAAACACCTTCGCCTACCGGTGTAACAAGAGTTCCTGGAATCTCAACTCCTCTTGTCTCTGATTTAATTGAAACTGTTTTTGATTCAATGTCATAAGAACTCTGTTGGGCTGTTTTAGTTGTGGCACAACTTGTAATTGCAATTGCAATAAGAATAAGCGGGATTTTTTTTAGAAATTTCATTCATTCTCCTTTTTTGAAAAACATATTTCCACCTTGTATGTGGTTTTTATCAAAAATGAAAGTATATCTTTTTAAATGGATTTGCAATAATCAGTAGTTTAAAATAGTAAATGATGAGATTTTTTTATAATCAGAATTGATGTGTAACAATATTGTGCGTTGTTCTATTTAAATAGCCATGTTAGAATAAATGCAGTCTTAAAAATGAGGTTTAAATAGATGAAAATAAATGAACAGGTCTTGAAAAATACAATTCAGAGATGCAAAGAACGTAATATCATAATTCCTACATATGCTCAAATGCGTAATCCAGAGCTTATTCCTGAAGGAATAAAAAAAGAACTCAAAGATGTGGGAATGCAGGAGCTTAATTCATTAAATTTATTTAGAATTACCTGGAAGAATGAACCAACACAAACCGGTGGTCAATTTGGTGATGTAAATTATATTGAATTACCAAAAGAAATTACGGGAATTAAAGCCCGGGTTTTTATGTTGGTAGGAAAGTTTTTTCCAACAGGAGCTCATAAAGTTGGAGCGACATTTGGTCCCCTTGTTGAAAAGCTTGTAACCGGACGTTTTGATCCTACAACTCAAAAAGCTTTATGGCCTTCAACAGGAAACTACTGCCGCGGCGGAGTTTATAATTCTTGCTTGTTAGGATGTGATTCAATTGCGATCTTACCTGAAGAAATGTCTGAGGAAAGATTTAATTGGCTTAATAAACTTGGAGCTGAAGTATTTGCCACACATGGATGTGAAAGTAACGTAAAAGAAATATACGATAAATGTAAAGAACTTGAAGTTGAGAGAGGGAATCAGATTGTAAACCTTAATCAATTTTCAGAGATCGGAAACCCAATGTGGCATTATGCTGTAACCGGGCCGGCAATGGAAGAAGTTTTCAATGCCAATAAAAAGGACGGGCAGCGTTTTTCAGGACTTTTTCTAACTCAGGGTTCTGCGGGAACACTTGGTTCAGGTGAATATCTTAAAACTGTTTTTCCTTCAATGAAACTTTGTGCCGGTGAGGCGGTTCAATGTCCAACACTGCTTTACAATGGCTTTGGAGGCCATAGAATAGAAGGTATAGGTGATAAGCATGTTCCTTGGGTTCATAATATCAAAAGTATGGATATGGCTGCCGGAATAGATGATGAAGCTGTTATAAGAATAATGAGGCTTTTTAATGAAGAAGCTGGTCATGATTATCTGAGAGAGCAGGGCGTTTCTGAAGCCGTTATATCAAAACTTTGTTATCTTGGAATCTCTTCAATTGCCAATATGCTTGGAGCTATAAAAATGGCAAAATACTATGAAATGAATGAAAATGATACTGTTTTTACTCTTGCTACAGATTCTATGGAAATGTATGGTTCACGTCTTGTTGAATACCGCGGAAAGTATGGTGAGTATAATCATGAAAAGGCTGCTGTATGTTATGAACGTTATTTGATGGGGGCAGGTATAGAGAATCTGATTGAGACTACATATTATGAGAAAAAACGTATGCACAATTTGAAGTATTTTACCTGGGTAGAACAGCAAGGAAAAACTGTAGAAGAGCTTAACGCTCAGTGGTATGATGATAACTACTGGAGCGATCAATTTTCTAAGGCTGATGAATGGGATAAGGAAATTAACGAGTTTAATGAAAAAACAGGACTTCTTGCCAAATATCAGTAAGCTACAATAGTTGTTCCTGCTTCACCTTCCATTGCTGCTTCCAGGTTGACTACATCAGTAATTATAACTTTATGATGCGGATCAGCCTGGATAAATTCAATTGCTGCCATAATTTTAGGAGCCATTGAACCTTCTCCGAATTGTCCATCATTGTAGTAATATTTTGCTTCGGCAAGTGTCATTCTTTTAATTTTTTCTTCGTTCTTTTTTCCAAAGTTTATGCATACTTCAGCAACACTTGTAATGATGATAAAAGTTTTTGCCCCTGTTGCTAAGGCAATTTTCATACTTGCAAGATCTTTGTCTATTACACAATCAATTCCCTCAATGGTTTTATCTTTTTCATAAAAAACAGGAATTCCACCACCACCTCCGGATATCACTACATAATTATTTTCCAAAAGTAATTTTATTGCGTCTTTTTCAACAATATCTATAGGGTAGGGAGATGCTACAAAACGTCTGAACCCTCTTCCTGAATCTTCTTTCATTATCCAGTTTGTATCTTTTTGAATTTTTTTAGCTTCTTCTTCGGTAAAAAATGGTCCAATAGGTTTTGTCGGATATTTTAGAGATGGATCGTTTTTATCAACCAGCACTTGAGTTGGTATTGTTACAATATTCCGCCAAATCCCATTCTTTATCATTATGTTTTGAAGACATTGTTCTATCATGTAGCCAAGCGATCCTTCTGTCATGGCGTCTGCTACTCCTAAAGGAACGTCTGGTACATTTCCTTTAGCTGCTGTTGCCATCATCATAAGATTGCCTACCTGAGGTCCGTTTCCATGGGTTAGTATAAAGTTATAACCTTCACTCAAGAACTTAACGATTGGTTTCATTGACTCTCTTGTATTGGCAAATTGCTGGTGAATGTCTCCTTTTTCACCTTTTCTTATAATTGCGTTTCCGCCAAGAGCCACAACCGCCAGATCTTTAGATTTCTTTTTTTCAACAACAGCTTTTCTCATACAACCTCCAGAAGCATTTTTCAATTAAGCAGCTTTCAAAGCCTTGTTAGTTTTGAAAGAGCTTCAATAATTATAGAATCGGTTATAAAAATCCGCAATACAATATTATTTTGCGGATATTTCTGCTATCCTTGTAAAAACTCTAAAGTGCTTGACTGAGGTTGTTATTAACATGAAAATAGTCTGTGAGGTTTCTATATGAAAAGAAGTGATCAGATCTGGTGGGTAACTTACGCTGTATTGGTTGTTATTCTGCTCATATTAAGATTTTATAAGTGAGGTTTAGATGAAAAAGATTGCGTTAATACTATTTATAATCTCGCCTTATTTTTTATTTGCTGAGGCACCTTCTGAGGTTTTGAAAGGTCTTTGGAATGCTCAAACTTATTTGGTTGAGCAGATTGATGGTACTCTTGTTTCTTCTGATGCAGACTATTCTTTTCCGTATATGGGAATAAGCCAGATCGAATTTGTAGATAAGTCTTTTATTATTTTTACCATTGATGGTGAATCTTTTAGGGCTTTATATACTGCTGATTTTGTTGATTTTGATAACTGTAATATTAACTGTACATTTCAGGATGGTGAGCATTTTTTATTAAAGCTTGTAAGAAGCGGAAAAAGTAAATGGAAGTTTTTATATCGTATATATGAAGATTCTGTTTTTGTAGAAAAACAGGAAAATGAGCTAAATGATGAAGAAGTTGAAGATGATGTTATAGATGCTGATTCTGAATTACTTGAAGAGGACGCAGTCGAAGAGGCTCCTCTTAGCAGCATCTATATTGGAATACTTGAGAGAATAGAAGGATAACATATGAAATACTACAAAATTGTTCTATCAGGAGCATACCGGGAAACCGGAATACAGACAAAGGGGCTTATGTCTGCTGCTGATAAAGAAGGATTTAGATTCGACCAATTTTATATAAAAACAGAGATGCTTTTAAAGCAGAAAGATGTTGATAAAATATTTATAGAATGTAGAACAGATTTTACTGTCTCACTTTTTGCCGGGCTAGAAGAAATTTGTGAAAGAATTGAAAAGCTTAAAGAAAATGGTAAAGAGGTGTATTTTTATGCTGCCTCTTATGGGGTAAAAGAGCTATATATTGCGTCATTCTGCTCATTTAGAATTATTCACCCTCTTGGTAGTTTAAAGTTTCCCGGAATATCACAGTCCTTTTCATTTACTTCAAGGTTTTTAAGACGTTTTGGTGTTGAGGCTGAGGTTGTTCGCCGAGCTGAGTATAAAAGTGCTGGCGATCGTTTTAGTACAGACAGGCTTCAGGACGCAAATAAAGAGCAGTATGAGTTTTATTTAAACTCGGTTATGGCAGAACTTAAAGCAAAGATAATTTCTGGTTTTGGTAAAACAAGTGATGATTTACAACTATTGCTCGATGGTAAAGTTTATCCCGCGTCAGTAGCAGAGGATGAGAGCTGGATTGATGAGGTTGCAACTTCTTCAGAATTCCTTGAAAGATGGAAAGATGGTGGTGATAAAGAGTTTAAGATAAAAAAACTGCCTGATAAAATTGGCGGCAAGTTCTCTTTTAAGTCATCACAGATTGCAGTTCTTGTTTTTGAAGGTTCTATAATAGACGGCCATTCAAAAAGACATCCTCTTCTGGGGCAGTCTGTTGGCGCTGAATCGTTTATTCCTGTAATAAGGAAAATACGTGAAAATAAAAAAATAAAAGCTGTTGTTTTAAGAATCAATTCAGGTGGTGGTTCTGCTATTGCTTCAGAAGATATAACTTCAGAGCTACGTCTTCTTGCTGATAAAAAGCCTCTTATTGTATCAATGTCAGAAGTAGCTGGGTCAGGAGGGTATTGGATGTCCTGCTGTGGAGAAAAAACATTTGCTCTTCCTACTACGTTGACTGGTTCAATTGGTGTTATAAGCATTTATTTGAATTGGCACAGGCTTTCAGATAGCCTTGGTTTAACTCATGATACAATCAGGATTGGTGAACATTCAGATCTTGGCTCGCCTTACAGAAGTATTACAGAAAAAGAACGTCAAATTATAGATGGTGAAATAGAAAATATGTATGGAAGTTTTATTCAGACTGTTTCTTCTGCAAGAAAGCTTGAAAATACCGCTGTTCGAAAGATTGCCGGAGGGCGTGTTTGGCCTGGGCTTGCTGCTTCTGAAAATGGACTTGTAGATTCTGTTGGAGGTTTGAGTGCCGCGATAAAGGCTGCAATGAATGCGGCTGGTAAAGAAAATGCTTCAATAAAATTTTATCCGGAAATAAAACAGGGACTAGCTGAGAAGCTTTTGTCTAATCTTTCAAAGAATGATGAGGATGATCTTGAGCTTCTGACTAACATCGCTAAACTAAAGTTAAAAGATTTTTCATGCAAAGAACCTTTGGCTGTTGTTGAAGAGACACTATTTTCAGGAAGAGGTTGAGCATAATCTGAAACTATTTTGACTAACTGATGCCTTTCTGTTAAGGCATCGGCTAGCAGATAAACTACAGCTTTTTAAAGAGCCTTTTTAGTCAATAATTAATTAAACAATAATTGCGTGGTATATGTTTTGCGGTGTATATTAACATATGAGCCCGCTGACATTTGTAGTTTTTTTTATTTTCATTTTATGCCTTGCGTTATTTTTGCTTTGTTTTTTCTTGTACTATAAGATAAAAAATGTGAATAACTCTCTGCCTGATTTTTCGAATGCGGCTGATTCTATAATAAAAAAACTTCCTTTTCCTGTACGATGGTTTTACGCGGGCTCTGATGAAATATTTTTAAATGAAAGCTGGAAGGCTAATAAAATTACTTCAGCCCTGAAAGAAAATAATTCGCCACCTGAAGGCCTGAAAGTTAACAGGCAAAGTATTGAATGTGCCTGTGGAAGGAATCTGATACTTGATACAATTGCTGCAGACTTTGATGCTTTGGAACTTAGAGAAGAATTAAACAAGTTATTATCTGAGAAATTAATTGCGGATTCAGAGATTGAACGCTTAAAGATGATAGAGCCAATAACAGGCTTGTTTAATCATACCTACCTTATGTCAAAAATTAAAGAAGAGGATTTTAGATGTCGTAATTTTGGGCAGACTTCTTTTTTGATTATTATAAGTTTAAAAACTATTTCTATCAAAGATATTATTTCTGGCGCTGAGATGTTAAAATCAGTTGTAAGAAAAAGTGATATTCTTGGCTACACTGTTACAAGAGAATTTTGCATTATGGTTTCAAATACTGACTTGGAGTTTATTCAGGTTTTTATTGAAAAGATAAAATCTTTTTCAGAAATGGAAATTTCTATAAGTACAGCAGAACTTCCTTGTGAAGACTATGAAAAGTTTTTTGGTTCTGCTTTGAGGTAAAATGTGATTTATCAAAAAAAAGATCTAAATTATTTGACTTTTTTGCTTTTGTCTGTAGTTCTATGTTCATTTGTTATTATTTTTTTTGTTAATTACGATTCAGATATAAAAAAAATAGATATCGGTTCAGTCAATGTTAGTTATTCAATTTATAGTTCTTCTGATATGGTTTCGATCTCCAATGTTGATAAGATAAAAAAGTATAAAAAATATGATGCTGAAAAACCTGAAAAAATTAAATCAGAATATGCTTATCTTAAACTTCATATAATCAACAACGAAGACTTTCTTAAGCCATTAGTAATTACTAATAAAACAAAGAATTATTATTCAGAATTGTTGCGTGCTGAAGGATATGACGCTTTACCTGAGTTCAGGTATGGAGATAATGTTCCCCTTTTTGAGACTCCTTTTAGAAGTATTAAGGGAGGTTTTCCTATACTTTTGAAACCAGGAGCTGATGTTGTTTTTTATATTGAATATTCAGACCCTGAGGGACTTGTTATTGATCCTCAAATAATGGGTTACAGAGATTATATTCATTCTATTGTTGTAGAACGTTCTTTGGCCGGATTGATTTCTGGAATTCTATTATTTTTTGTAATAGGTAATATTGTCCCATCGATTTTATATAAGGAATACAGGAATATCTTTGTCATTATATTGGCTTTTGAGGCATTATTTTCTTTTTTGAAGGACAGCAGGATTTTACTAATACTTTTGTCTCCATGGGGATATAAGGCATGGCTTTCTTCTATACCACTTACGTTTAAAGCTTGTGCTTTGGTTGTCTTTTTCTTAACAGCTTTA
>JAQQAK010000242.1 GCA_028527945.1 Spirochaetaceae bacterium | reverse complement strand
CTTCGCCGCTTAAACGCGGGGTCGTTAGGCAACTTTACTTAACATCTTCCTTCTCTTGAAAATCAATAATAATTGGAAGGTCTTTAACTTTTTTCCATTTCTTTTTGGTTTTTTCTTTGATAATAATTTTAAACTCTCCAGCTTGATTTATTTCAAAGGGACTTATTCTTATATGAGTCCTATGGAAATTGCTATTAAATTTTATATCAGATAGTTCTTTTTCTTTTTTTACTTCACCATCAGGAGCTATTACTTCTATCTTGATGACTAAATCTTCTTCATCAGATTCCCTCTTCCATAAACTTGCTACAACTAATGGAGGGAAAGCATATGGTAATTCTGGAATACCAATTTGATCAAAGGAATTAATATAAGACACTAAATTTGTGTGCTTATCCACAATTGCATTCTGACATGTTACACTCCAAATATGCTTAGCCATTGTTACACTACCTCTATATTGTCTTTGTTACTTTGTTTTATACCAGTAAAATCAAAGAATGATGATTCTTGTATACCGGTGCTTACATTAAAACTTCCTTGTATATATGGGTTAACTTGTCCAATCCACTTTGATTCAATGTTTCCAAGATTCCATCTATGGATTTCAGAGGTTTTTTGAAATACATCAATCATCTTTTCAAATGATAGTTGTTCTTTTTTAGAAGTGAATCCTTCGGTTAAATACTGAATCATTAATGTATTTAATGAAACACCTTCGTCTTCAGCCATTCCTGCTAAGCGAGCATGCAATGATTTAGGTAATCTTACTCTAATTTGTCCGCTGTATTCTTTCGTAAGGTTTGGCTTAGGTAGTTCCTTACCTTCCTCTTCATAAGTTTCAATGAATAGTTCTAACGCAATCTCTGCTTCCTGAATAGCTTCACTTGGAGTTTCACCAAACGCAGATAAACCTGAAAACTCAGGACACTCTGCGATATAACCTTCATCTTCTTCACTATAATGCACTTTAAAACTATACTTTTCTTCTTTTTTCATCAGTCTATAACTATAGGTTATGTTCTTCAATCGCATCAAGTAATTGCTTTACTTGATATGGTTTGGCTTCACCATTTCGTTCTTGAAAATTAATAAATATGGATTTATCGGGATGATTCATCATAACATGGGAACCCTTTTGCCTTTTGAGCACAAAGCCATGGTATTCAGCAAGCTTTATCAAGTCATTAAACTTGTAATTCTTAGCTGAGTTCTTTGCGCTTTCAAGTAACTTTTCCTTTCTTCCCATTGTATAACGTAAAAATCGGTACCATATTCGGTACCAAATATACTTTTTTATAAATTACCAACCAAATTTCAAAGTTGCCTAACAATCGCATTAACGGGACGCGGACGTGGTTTCGATTTCCAAAGTTGCTTGTTTTGAAATTTTAGCCGTTTATTAACTCATAATTTCCGCGCCCGTTATGCGCGGGGTCGTTATACAAACTGTTGGATACCAAACTAATGGACATTAAATGAAAGCAATATTTATCGGATTTTTATTTGTCTCTACTTCTGTTTTTGGGCAGGAGTTTATTTTTGATATCCACAATACTTCACTTTCTGAATATTTGAGAGTGGAGGAAGATTTAGGAAGCGAAAAGATCCCGACGACTTCAAACTATGTTTCTTTTGACGATGAAGCACAACCAATTATATATTTAAGAAAGGAAGAAATAATTCCAGATTTGATGGCTTATTATTTCTTCAAAAAAGCGGATTCGACGATGTCATATGTTCTTTACGAATGGGACACTTTTAATTTTGAGAAACAAGACAACAATCAAAAATCTGAACAATTTCAAAACGCCTTAATTGCAAAATACAAAGGACTCAAAGAAGATATTTCAGATGAGTTTGGACAACCTGAAGTAGAAAAGAATTATTCGAATATCAGCCGATTAGATTCAGTAAACACTTTTGTTGAAAGTTCAACTTGGACCCCTAATGACAGTACAGAAATAGAAATGTATACAACTGTATCTAATTATTATGAAAAAAAAGGTGCGGTGACAATTAATCCAGTTCATAGATTAAGACTTTACGTCAGGACTATATCAATGGAAAAAGATATTCCAAAACTAGATTCAACAAAATTGGCTGAATTGGAGGATATTAGAATCGACTTTTTTCATGCTTTAAAATCAAAAGATTTAGCTAAATCAAGAGAGTTTTTATCCAACTTAATACTTGAAACAGTAACAGATGAACAAATGAAAATTTTGACCGACGATATCAATTTTGAGAAGCAAACGGAATTGATTTTCAGTGGGGTTCAAATGGGACTTAATGGAGGTATGTTCATTATTCTTCAGTATAAATATTCTGATGACAGTTCAAGTCCCCCAAGTGAAATGATACGGTTGATTTTTGACGATAAAAACAAAGTTGCAGGAATACAGTCTATCAAACTATAAACAAAATAAGCGGATAAGTAAAAATGCGCTTAACTGTTTGTATAACAAGCGTTTCAAGCGGACTCGATTAGGGGTCGGGTCTTTAATTTTAACTCGACTCGCCGCTTAAACGCGGGGTCGTTATGTGCCTGGGCAGGCTTGTTTTTTCCGTGGGTAAATGTGCGGTGCTTTTTCTCGCTTATTTGCTAATAAAATAATTCGTCCGTTGTTTGTGGTTTGCCTCTTTTTCATTCCTAATCTGCACCGTTGTTTTTAAGAATCTTCGTAAAGGTTCAGCATTCTAAGTTATTACAGAAATCCGTTTGTGCTCGGGGCGTTGGTCAAAAAGCCTATAGAACTTTCCGAGTGAGCCTGCCCAGTCAACATCCAAAATTACAGGTTGCAACAATGCATTGCTTTTACCACATTTAGCGCTAGTTCTTGGGGCGTCAGTTTTCACATAACAAACGTTTCAAGCGGACTCGTTTAGAGTTCGGTAATTTATTAATTTTAATTCGGCTCGCCGCTTAAACGCGGGGTCGTTATATGCCTAATTATAAATTTCTAGATTATGGTTGAGTTTCACGGTTGGGCAACTATCAGATATCATACTTATGACACTGATACAGATTTACAGAATCAATGCTGGAAAAAGATAGAAGATCATATTTCTTCTTTACCAGTACCAAAAATGGTTCATCTTCAAAGGTACAATGGTTGTGATTCCTTACATATCGCAGGACAACATAATCACGAGGCTGGATATGTTATTGAGCTATTTAAATGGATTGCTCAAGACGCTCCTGGCTCGTATGGCATTTTGTACTTTCAGGATGATGAAGATGTAAAGCATGAAAATGAGTTCAGAGTATGGCGCTTGTGCAGGGGTTCTTTATCAGAAAACGATGATCCATTTTTGTCACCATATGTTCCAACAGTTGAGGATGAGCATGATGAATCAAGAGGAGATTAGATAATGCAATCGGCATATAACAAGCGTTTCAAGCGGACTCGAACAGGGTTCGGAACTTAATAATTTTAACTCGACTCGCCGCTTAAACGCGGGGTCGTTAGTGTGCTTACCAAATAAAGCGTAGATGAAAAAATTTCTTCCTCATATTCTAGGGCTTGCGGTACTTGATTTTGTTTTGATCTGGCTTTGGGTCAAGAGTATAAATCCAGATCCAAGTGTATCAATTTATTTAATATTTCTTGTGCCTATTGTTATTGGAATAAATCTATTGATTGCAGGAATCATGTACTTTGTTAAAAGGGATTTAGTAAAACTCTTTCTTATCAATTCAATTATTTCCGCCTGCTTAATGGTTTATTTGTTTGATGAAGGAGTGGGTAGATATTTAAATGAAAGACTTGATGAATGGGAATTTCAAAAAGCAGATACTACATTTTCTATTAGTACTGGAAAGAATCCGATTCATTTGGTTTTTCATACTCAACAGATCCTAATTCTTCAGTAGGTTTTTTGTACGGGGATTATATTTTCTCTAATGAACAGATTTTATTAAGAACAGATTCAACTCAATACAAAATAAAAACTGGGTTCTTATATGGTTTTAGAAAAGACAGTATCAAACTTAGTAAAGTTAAATATTGAACAGTAAAATCAGCACACTAACAAGCGTTTCAATGGGACGC
>JAQQAK010000241.1 GCA_028527945.1 Spirochaetaceae bacterium | reverse complement strand
AAAGAAATTTTTCTCAGAAAAGAAATGTTCTTTTTTCTGATAGCTTATTTCTTTTATATCGATGGTGTTAATACGATTATTTATATGTCTACTGCTTATGGTACAACCCTCCAGATAGATTCTACCCAAATGATGCTTGCTCTTCTAATGGTTCAGATTCTTGCCTTTCCTTTTGCGCTTTTATACGGTGAGCTTGCAAAACGCTATAGCGCAAAATTAATGCTTGCTATTGGAATAGGTGTTTACATGGGTATCTGTATTCTTGGATTTAATGTTACAAAAAACTTTCATTTCTGGCTTCTGGCCGCTCTTGTAGCAACCAGTCAGGGCGGTATACAGGCTTTATCTCGGTCAATCTTTGGAAAAATGATACCAGATGTAAGTCGCTCTAATGAGTTTTTTGGCTTTTTTGAGATTTTTGGTAAGTTTTCAGCAATTATGGGACCTTGGCTTTTTGGTTTTGTGGGACTTCAGGCTGCAAAGATTATTTCAAAAAATAATCCGGGAATGGCTCTAGCCGCAATTGATAAGGCTTCAAGTCCTTATGGCGTAATAAGTGTTCTTGGTATATTTATAATTGGTGCAGTTTTTTATGGCCTTTATTGGAGAACTTCCAAGAAAAGTAATCAATAATACTCATGAAGATATTGGATTAATATTGGAATTAGTATAAGAATTACCCGCAAGGAGTTTATAAATGAAGAAAATTACCTTTTTTATCTTGATTTTACTTTTAGTATCAAGTGTTTGTGTTTTTGCGGGTGGTAAAAGTGGTTCTGGTCTGAGTATTGACGTAGGAGCAGGCTTATCCTCTGGTTTCTTATCAAGTGATAATGGATCTTCTACCTATGAGCTTGATAATATTTTGACTATTTTTGCAACCCTTAGAGGAGCTCTACAGATATAATTTTAATGATTTCCTCAGCGTTGGTGGAAATATAGGGGTCTATGGAATAACTTGGAGCTCTGGCAGTAACTCTGTCACAGTATTGGATATTCCAATCCATGCTCTTGTTCGGGCTAAATTAGCTTTTCTTGGGCTTGAGGGTTTTGGCGGTTACTATATTAGTGCCTATAACAGCAGCTCATATTCTTTCAGTGGTTTTGAAGTCGGAGCCAAAATCCTCCTGGGTGGGGTATATGTTTCAGCCTCGGAGATCTTTGCAACCACTCCATACACCAGAGTTGAGATTGGTTATGAGTTCACAGATCTTTTACGGTTTTAATATTAACCAGATATAAATCTGTAGTAGGAGATTTCTTTTTTTAATGAAGGCTCTTCTATAAAGAAAAAGTAACATAATTACATTTTTTAGCATAATTATTGGCGGAGGTTTTTAACTTTCGCCAATTTTTTATAAAATGTTTTAAGTATACTTAAAGTAACTTTAGTAAATATAAAAAAACTTTTGACAACTCCAACTTTTTGGTATTTAATGTATTGATAAATATTTAAAAGAATGGAGGTATCTCTTTTATGGATGCAGTATTGATCATGGTTTTATCCTTTGTAGGATATATAGCCGCGTATCAACTGTATGGGCGGTTTATTGGCAAGAAAATATTTAATCTTTCCAATGAAAATACTACCCCTGCAGTGGAAATGCAAGACGGAGTTGATTATGTCCCAACAAAAAAAGGAATTATTTTTGGGCATCATTTTACTTCAATTGCTGGAACAGGCCCTATTGTTGGACCTGCTATTGGTGTTATCTGGGGCTGGGTTCCAGCGCTGATATGGGTTTTGGTTGGAAACGTAGTAATGGGAGCTGTTCATGATTTTGGCTCTCTCGTAATTTCTCTCAGAAATCAGGGTAAATCTATCTCTGACGTAACAGCCAGATATATAAATCCCAGAACACGAACAATTTTCTTTATTCTTGTTCTTCTTGAATTATGGATTGTTATTGCAGTATTTGCACTCATCATAGGTATTATTTTTAATTTCTATCCTCAATCAGTTTTTCCTGTTTGGTGTGAAATTCCAATATCTATTATTTTGGGATATGCGCTTTATAAGAAAGGGGCTAAACTCGGACTATCTACTGCAATAGCGGTTACAGTAATGTACATTACTGTAGTTCTTGGCCATTTTATTCCATTAAAAATGCCTGCAATAGGAGGAATTCCTGCTACTGGTGTTTGGGCAAGTATTTTGCTTATTTATGCTTTTATTGCTTCAACACTACCTGTAACAACTCTTCTTCAACCAAGAGATTTTATAAATTCCTGGCAGCTTTTAATTGCTATGGCTCTTCTTATAATTGGTATTTTTGCGTCAGCCTTTGGCGGGGCTCTTCATGTTGTAGCTCCGGCTGTAAGAATGACACCTGAAGGCGCTCCTCCTATGTGGCCAATGCTGTTCATAACAATAGCTTGTGGCGCTATTTCAGGATTTCACTCTCTTGTAAGTTCAGGTACGTCTGCAAAACAGGTTCATTATGAAGAAGATGCTCTTTTTGTAGGTTACGGCTCTATGATTACAGAAGGTTTTCTTGCTGTTCTTGCAATTATTGCAGTTGCTGCAGGTATTGGTATTGCTTATCAACTTCCTGATGGGCAGGTTTTAACAGGAACTGCAGCTTGGACACATCACTACACATCCTGGGCTGCCGCAGCCGGTCTTGCGTCAAAGATAGGCTCATTTGTTGAAGGCGCTGCTAACATGATATCATTCGTTGGAATACCAAAGAAGATTGGTATTGTAATTATGGGTGTTTTTGTTGCCTCTTTTGCAGGAACTACTCTTGATACAGCTACAAGAATTCAGCGTTATGTTATTCAGGAACTTGGAACCACTGTTAAGGCCAAATTCCTTGAAGAGAAATATACAGCTACAGCAGTTGCTGTAATAACAGCTGGTCTTCTTACTTTTGCTACAGGTCCTGATGGAAAGGGAGCTCTTGCGTTATGGCCTCTTTTTGGCGCTACAAACCAGGCTCTTGCAGCTCTTGCTCTTTTAACTATAACAATGTATCTAAAGCAAAGGGGTGGGGCAAAGTTTGTTGTAGGACTTATTCCAGCTGTTTTTATGATAGTCATGACTATGTGGGGATTACTTGAGAATGAAGCAAGTTTTATTTCTCAGGGAAAGCCTCTTCTATATATTGTTAATGCTATTGTAATATTAATTACTGTATGGATGACTTTAGAAACTATTGTTAAATGGTTTTCAAAAGATAAGGTAACAGTCTGATAGTTTAAATCTATCCGGGAGATAACTTGTCTCCCGGTATTTTTTTCTGTAAAGTAAAAAACATGAGTGATATTCTTACTTCAACCCTTAAAAAATTAAAAAAACTCTTTATAGTCTATTTAGCAATTGCAGTACTGCTTTTTGCGTTTGATATTGTTTTTCATAAATTTTGTGCGCCAGTTACACCGCTGTTTTTTAGTCTTAAGCTTTGGGGATATTTTTTATTTGTAATATCTCTTATAACAGGTGTTGCTGTACCAATATTATTACGAACCAATTTTCATAAACATGCCTCAATAACAGGTATTGCAACTCTTGAAGGATATCTACGTCTTCAAAAGCTCCTTCTTTTTTCTGCTTTTATCTCAACATTGGCAGCAGATATTGCATACTTTTTTCCTGTAAATAGTGTGTACCTTTATGTTTCTGTTTT
>JAQQAK010000240.1 GCA_028527945.1 Spirochaetaceae bacterium | reverse complement strand
AAGCCATATTTTCCCTGCACAGCATAATAAATGGAATCAAGACAATAGCCTTCACGGGGCTTTGCGGTAATCACGATCTCTGTACCAGCATCATAGCTCTCACCAGAAGAGATATCAGGTTCTATTGATATGGATCCATGTAATACCGGGTCGACCTCAACAATATACTTTTTCATAGTTTCTTTAGCATCATTTTCCTTATTATTGTCTGAGTTCTTTGAACATGAACCGAGCAATACCAAACTCATTAAAAATATTGTAAAAAAAAGACTTCCTCTTCTCATATTAACATCCTTTAAAATTTCTTTATTTTTTTAATTTTATAGAGGCTCTTTCAAAACTCAGAGAGTTTTGTAAAGAGCTACCATAATGTAAATGAAGAAAATTTTACAACTTATAATTCTATATATAATTACTTTTAGTTGTAAAATTTTGCTTCAATGCTTTAAAGCATATGCTTCTTGCAAAACTAACCTAGTGTTGCAAGAAGCTCGATAGTTATTTTCGTAAGTCAGATATTTTTAAATATGAAACTTCAGAGAGCCCTGATTTTTCAGACTTCCTCTGCTTTTTAGATTATCTTTTATATAGTCCTGAAACAATGTCCCGGCACGGTTCAGACTTTCTCTATTATGAGAGATCATATAAATATTCTGCGGGATTTGAGGACTTAGTTTAACAATACTGGCATTCTCATCAATAATAGAATTTTCTATAAAATCAGTAGAAACAGCAGGAACTCCTAATTCAGAACTGAGTCTGTGAAGAGTTAGAATGTTTCCTGTTTCATGCACAATTTCCGGCTCAAAGCCCAGATTATGACATTTTTCGATAAATGGATTTACCTTCATGTTTTCAGAACTTTTCAGCAATAAAGGTTCATTTTTCAATTCCATTATTGAAACCTTTTTTGCCGTAGCAAAACGATGTGTTTTTGGAACAACTAAAATCATTTCTCCTGATATCAATGATTCATATTTGCAATTACCAAGTAATTCACTGACGTTCATAATTATTCCAACATCTGCTTCATCCATAAATAACTCTTCTATTTGAAGTTCATCAGGAAGTTCTTGAAGCTTGATTTGGATTTCAGGATGCTGTTTTGTAAATTCAAATATCATTTCAGGGGGAACAGCTGAGGCCGCAGAAAATGTAATAATAACATTTAATACGTCCTTGTTACCGTTTATAATGTTTATCTCTTTTCTAATATCATCCATTAGGTAAATTATGTGTTTTGCTCTGGCATATAGAAGCTCACCAGCTTCTGTAACAACCATTCCCTGAGGCCCTCTGAAAAAAAGCTCGGCTTCTAAATCAATTTCAAGTTGTTTTATAACCTTACTTAACCCCTGAGGCGAGATAAAAACTTCTTTAGCAGCAGCTGAGATGCTCTTTTTTTCATATACCTTTAAAAAACATTCCAAAGCTCTTGTATTCATTCAAGCCCCTAATCAAGTACATAACATCTACCTAAGACACTATTTGTAATATTAACAAAAGAACAAGAGAAAGTAAAAAATAAATTCTTAATAATGATGAAAAATAAGCGATCTTTCCAGAAAAGGAAAGATCGCTGTATTTATAATATTAAGAATTCTAAGATTCTATTTCTATTTGGTTTTCTTCTTTTTCATATAAAGTAAGATTCCACCAATAACAATTAATCCAATTATTATATCCGCAATAATTAGACCAATTCGCCATGGAGCCATTGTATAGCTGATAGAAGAGCCTGGAACAATACCATTCATAGCATTACTATTAACAACCATATATAACAATCTATGAGCGATTGTTCTTAACTGTGTTACCGCGGTAGGACTTTCAATATCTTCAATTGGTTTCATTGCGGCAAATGTAATGTTAATATCAGAACCAGCAGCCATTGCCTGATTTACATACATATGCGGGTAAAGATTAAAATCAGTAATTACACAACCTTTGAATCCCCACTCATCTCTTAAAACAGTCTGCATTAGCGGATAAGAACCGCCAGTCCATACAGAACCGATTCTGTTAAAGGAACTCATAAAAGCTGTAGTAGCCATAATTTCTTTTTCAGAAACTGTACCTTGATGATCAGAGATGTACTGAATTTTAGTTTTAGCATCCTTTGTTACCATCTCAAAAGGTTTCAAATAAATCTCTCTGATAGTCTGCTCATTGGCCCAAGTCGCAACACCATCATTATTTCTGTTTGTTTCCTGATCATTTAAAGCGTAATGTTTTACATAACTGTAAACACCCTTTGATGCCGCACCTGATACAGCCTCTGTACCAATCTTTCCAGAAAGTACAGGATCTTCTGAGTAATACTCAAAGTTTCGTCCAGCAAATGGAGAACGGTGAATATTTACAGCAGGAGCATACCAGCCACTAACACCGTATTCGAGTCCTTCGTTACCAACCATGGTACCCATTTTATAAGCCATATCTTTGCTAAATGTTGAGGCAATAATAACAGCAGAAGGAAAAGCTGTTCCGTGAATATCTCCCATAAAGGCAGAAATTCCAGCAGGTCCATCCAAATCTATAGTTTCAGGCTTTCCAATAGACTCAATAGCTGATGTCTTATAAGCACTGTCATTTACAATTGAAGCTA
>JAQQAK010000239.1 GCA_028527945.1 Spirochaetaceae bacterium | reverse complement strand
TGCTACGCCAATTACTGAATCAGGACTATTTATATTTACTACCCTAACACCTGAAGCATTTTTACCCATAACTGAGATATTTTTTAATGCCAATTTAAGTGTATTTCCTTGTGATGTAATACAAACAAGCTCATCTTCTTCTCGTACAGCAAGAACTCCAATTATTTCACCAGTTTTTTCAGTAACTTTATAAGCTCTTTGTCCCCTTGTTCCTCTGCCATGCTTTGAGAAGTTATCATATTGTGTTCGTTTACCATAACCGTATTCAGTTATTACAAACATCATTTCACCTTCACGGACACTTAAAAAACCTGCAAGCTCATCATCACCATTTAATTTTATTCCGGTAACACCTCTTGTTGCTCTTCCCATTGTTCTAACAGCTGATTCATGAAATCTAAGAGCGTTTCCTTTCTTTGTTACAAGAAATACGTCATTATCTCCAGTTGTAAGAACAGCATCTACAAGAGAATCTCCAGCATCAAGTTTAACTGCTATAATTCCCCTTGTTTTTGCATTGGAAAAATCTGATGTTTTAACTTTCTTGACAATACCATTTCTTGTTCCCATAAAAATAAATTCTTTATCAGAAAAATCTTTCATTGAAACAATGGCTTTTATTTCTTCATCCGGGGCAATTGAAAGAAGAGCTTTTATCTGAGTTCCTCTTGCAGCACGTGAACCTTCTGGTATTTCATGTATTTTCATCCAGTAGGCCTTTCCTATACTTGTTATAAACAAAATATAATCATGTGTAGAACCAATAAAAAGATGTTCTATAAAGTCATCATTCTTCAAGTTTGCAGAAGAAGAGCCTTTACCTCCTCTTCCCTGATTCTTATATGCTGTTACAGGAAGCCTCTTTATAAAACCTTTTCCAGAAATGAGGACAACCATGTCCTCTTCTTTTATCATATCTTCTATGTCAATTTTCTCTGCTTCTTCCAGAACAATCTCAGTTGATCTTTTATTTCCATATCTTTCAGATATAGCTGAAGTTTCTTCTTTAATTACTCCAAAAAGTTTACCTTCATCTGAAAGAAGACTTTCATAATACTCAATTTGCTTTCTAATTTCTGCCAATTCATCAAGTATTTTTTGAGTTTCAAGGCTTGTAAGTTTCTGAAGTCTCATATCGAGAATAGCTTGTGCTTGTATTTCAGAAAGATTAAAGGTTTCTCTTAATCTGGTACGTGCAATATCAACTGTTTTAGAACTCTTAATAATTGCTATTACATCATCAATATTATCAAGAGCAATTTTTAAACCAAGTAATATATGCTCTCTTTCTTTTGCTTTTTTAAGATCAAACTGTGTTCGCCTTGTTACAACCTCTCTACGGTGCTCAACAAAGTAATGTATTTGATCTTTTAATGTAAGAAGTTTAGGCTTTCCATCAACCAGAGCCAAAGCATTAACATTAAAGTTTTGCTGAAGCTGTGTATTCATAAAAAGCTTGTTAAGGACAACCCTTGGAATTGCTCCCCTTTTTAACTCAATTACAATTCTAATACCATCTCTATCAGATTCATCTCTTAAATCGGATATTCCCTGTATTTTTTTATCTGCTACAAGTTCTGCAATTCTCTTTATCAGAGTTACTTTATTAACCGCGTATGGAATTTCAGTAACAATAATTACATCTTTTCCTTTCTTTGTTGTTTCAAGAGAGCATTTAGCCCTCATTGTTATTTTACCGCGGCCTGTCTTATATGCTTTTTTTATTCCAGCCTTTCCAAAGATTAAAGCTCCTGTAGGAAAATCCGGACCACTTACATATTCCATTAACTCATCTATTGTTATTTCTGGGTTATCAATATAAGCAGCTATAGCAGCAGAGACTTCTTCAAGATTATGCGGAGGCATATTTGTAGCCATTCCTACTGCAATTCCACTTGCTCCATTTATAAGAAGATTAGGAATAGCTGCAGGTAAAACCAAAGGTTCTGTTAATGAATCATCATAGTTTGGACCAAAGTCTACTGTTTCTTTTCTAATATCGTTGAGCATATCATCAGCAATTTTCTGTAATTTTGCTTCTGTATATCTCATAGCTGCCGGTGGATCACCATCAATTGAACCAAAGTTTCCCTGACCATTAACTAAAGGATATCTTAAAGAAAACTCCTGAGCTAACCTTACAAGAGCATCATAAATAGAAGCATCTCCGTGAGGATGATACTTACCAAGAACATCTCCAACAATTCTTCCGCATTTTTTGAAAGTTCTATCTGAACGCAACCCCATTTCATACATCGAATACAAAATTCTACGATGAACCGGTTTTAAACCGTCTCTTACATCAGGCAATGCACGACTTACAATAACCGACATCGCATAATTGAGGTAAGATGTTTTCATTTCTTCTTCGATTGCTACGGGGATGATTTTTCCTGTGTTATCCAATTTTTGGCTCCAGTAATATTATTTGACAAACTTTTTTAACAGCAACAATACTGTATAAACTTTTTTATATATAGTAAAATTAAATATCTAAATTAGAAACAAGAAGAGCATTATCTTCAATAAACTTTCGTCTTGGCTCTACTTGTTCTCCCATTAATGTCGTAAATACATCATCAACTTCAACAGCGTCTTCGAGTTTTACCTGAATAATATTTCTTGTTTCAGGATTCATTGTTGTTTCCCAAAGCTGTTCAGGATTCATTTCTCCAAGACCCTTATATCTTTGAATATTTATTTTATTTTCACTTGCATTCATTTCGCCGATTATTCTATCTCTTTCTGCATCATCATATGCATATTCTACTCTCTTACCCAAAGATATTTTGTATAGAGGCGGCATAGCAATGTATACATAACCTTTTTCAACTAATTCAGTCATATATCTATAAAAGAAAGTTAACAAAAGAGTTCTAATATGAGATCCATCGACATCAGCATCAGCCATAATAATTACTTTATGGTAACGTAATTTTTCAGAATTAAAATCTTTTCCTGCACTTGCGCCAAGAGCTGATATTATAGGCATAAGTTTTTCATTAGTTAAAACTTTATCAAACCTTGTTTTTTCAACATTAAGCATTTTTCCCCATAAAGGAAGAATTGCCTGAAACTTTCTGTCCCTACCTTGCTTTGCGCTTCCTCCAGCAGAGTCTCCCTCTACAATATATACTTCACAAACTGAGGGATCTTTTTCACTACAGTCAGCAAGTTTACCTGGAAGACTATTACTTTCAAGAAAGCTTTTTCTTCTTGTAAGTTCTCTTGCCTTTCTGGCTGCTGTTCTTGCTTTAGCCGCAAGTACAGTTTTCTCTATAATCTTCTCTGCAACCTCAGGATTCATTTCAAAGTAATCAGTAAGGTGCTCATTCATTATTGATTCAACAACACCCTTTACTTCTGAGTTTCCAAGCTTTGTTTTTGTTTGGCCTTCAAACTGAGGATCCGGAACTTTTACAGAAATAACTGCTGTAATTCCTTCTCTTACATCCTCACCACTAAGGTTTTCTTCCATCTTCTTTGAGAATTTTGATTTCTTAAGAAAATCATTTAATGTTCGTGTAAGAGCTGCTTTAAAACCTGCAAGGTGTGTACCACCCTCTCTCGTATTAATATTATTTACAAATGAAAAAATATTTTCTGTATAACTATCATTATACTCAAAAGCAATTTCTACATCTACTCTGTCTTTTTCTGCTTCCAGATAAATTGGTTCAGAATGAATAGCTGTCTTGTTTTTGTTAAGGTACTCAATAAAAGATTTTAAACCACCGTCAAACTGAAACTCTTTCATTTTAGGCTCAGGCAGTCTGTTATCAATAATAGTTATGTTTATTCCTTTATTAAGAAAAGCAAGCTCTCTTAATCTTTGAGAAAGAACATCAAAACTAAAATTAACAGTTTCAAAGATTGTATCATCCGGTACAAAAGTTACAACAGACCCTCTTTTATCTGTTTGTCCAACAACCTTAACCCTTTCTTCAGGAGTTCCTCTATTATATTTTTGGTAATAAACCTGTCCATCTTTATGTACGTTTACTTCACACCAAGTTGATAAAGCGTTTACAACAGAAACACCAACTCCATGAAGACCACCTGATACTTTATAGGAGTTCTTGTCAAACTTACCACCGGCATGAAGTTTTGTAAGAACAACCTCAAGAGCACTTATTTTTTCAACCGGATGTATATCAACAGGTATTCCTCGACCATTATCTGTAACAATAATTTTGTTTCCTTTTTCTATAGAAACTGTTATTTTATCACAGTAACCAGCTAATGCTTCATCAATACTATTATCAACAATTTCATATACCAGATGATGAAGACCATCTGGTCCTGTTGTACCAATATACATTCCTGGTCTTTTTCTAACTGCATCCAAACCTTTTAAAATTTGTATATCTTGAGCAGAATATTCGTTTTGCATGATCCGTCCTGAATTTTAAGAATTTGCCTTTTATTGAACACACAATTATATAGGGCATAACATAAAAATACAAGGTCAATAGTTTTATAAAAACATTGCTAATTTTCCATTTTCAGGGTATCATATATGACTGTAAAAACTTGTTATAAATATTTATAAATTACTTTTCCAT
>JAQQAK010000238.1 GCA_028527945.1 Spirochaetaceae bacterium | reverse complement strand
TACCAATATTTTTTAAGTCTTCTATGTAGTATTCATACTCATTATCCATAATTTCGGCTGTTAAAGAATGATTCAAAATCATAAAACAAGTAATAAAAAACAATAAATGCATACTACTTTTCATTATTAATTCTCCTCACCATTCTTTGAATCATTCTTTGAATCATTCTTTGAATTTGTATCCGAACTATCTGCATCTGGAGGGATAGATTGATCATTATCTTTTTTATCTTGCTTCTCATTTGAATCTTCATCAGTCTCTTTCAACTCAAGGCTAGTATAATTCCGTACATATTTTGATGTTTGTTGCTCTACTAAAGTTATCCCATCAACAACAACTGTCTTTGTATCAGTAACAAATTTACCAGATGAAAAGTAGTAATCGATATTATCTTTTGTTTGTTGTGTTTTTTTCCCCGCATCTCTGACTTCTTCGGCTTTTTCTGCCATAGCATTTTTTGCCTCTTCTTCTGTATCATAAGTTTTTGTTTCACTTTCAGATGGGCAGTATTCTGTATTATCGTATTCTTCACCTGAAAATGGTGTAAGATCATATTCTCCATCACCATTTGAGTCATACGTATATGATACCCCTGTTTCTATTGTCACTACGAATTCTAACCCCGTCGGGTCAACAAACTTCAGCGGATTATTATTGGCATAAGCATACCAGTTTAGGCCTGATCTGATGGGGTCTTCTGTGGTGAATCTGCCTATATTGGGGTCATACCATCTTGCATTGTAGTAATACAGGCCTGAAAATGATGATTCCATTACGTTTTATACTATACCCTATGATTTAAATGAGCAAAAGTATGTAGTTTAACTTTTTAAATACTGAATCCAATTACAGCAGCAAGGCTGGCCAACAAAGTGGTTATTATACTAACAATACTTACAGTTCGCCAGGTATCACGGCTCTTCTGTGTTGACGTCAAAGATTTCTGCCAGTCCTCTGCTTGCTTCTCCAATGTCGGCAATATCTCTGTTAAGTTTTCCGGCGATATCCCCAATTTCTCCGCTACATGATTCAATATCACTACTGATTCCGATGCTTGCCTCAACTCCGTTCTGACTGTTTGTAATTGCTGTTGTAAGCTCTGTGAGTTCTGGCTCAAGTTTGCCGATAAGCTTACTATATTCTTCGATTTCTGAACGGAGGTTTCCGATTTCTGTAAGAGTATTTTGATATAATTCTGTGTCTGTTCCCACTGCTGATCGGTTAACTGATGATCGGCCCAAGAAGAATAGGCCGATACTAATCCCAGCAATAAAACAAATAATAATGATCGTCTTTTTATCCATATCATTTTATTCCTCGAATTTCTCTGTTATCTGATTTACCAGTTTATTAGCATTATTGGCCCTGTTTGCCCCTATTCCGCAAAGAGCCATGAATAATCCGACAAACACTCCTAGTTGGGTCACATCAATAAGAGTAATAACCTTACATAGTCCGAGAGTGAAAACAATCAATAACCAAACAAGAAGAATCGCTGCAAAAACAACATTTTCGTTTATCTTGTTGTCTGTTGAAAAAAAGTTTTTAAAAAAGTTTATTATTTTCATTTCTTGCCAATCTCCAATAATCGAGGTCTACATCTTTCCTGCAAATACTCTCTTGTGTACTTCTCAAAAAGACCTCCATTCTTGCAATGAGGACAACCTTTCCACGGGTCGTGTCCAAGAAAAAGATCTGCTGTATCTCGATATGTTACAATGCAATTGTAGTGACCTCCTCCGCCTAATGTTGGTGTATATGAGAATACAACTGCTGAACCTCTGCGAAGCATTTCTTCCATATGTTTATCAATGTCTGCTGAATTATGATACTCATATACTTTTGCTTCAACATCAGCAAAAAGCATTGCTATGTAAGCAAGATTCTTCATGTACTCATTACCAGGTGAGGAACCATTCCCAACAGGAAGCTCTTTTTGTGTAAACGGACTATTAGTAAAATTCCACATTACATCACCATACCCTTCCCAACGATTCTTTTTAATTTTCCAGCGGCCGCCAACGCCTTCAATTCCGCAACACACTGACTCAACATTACAGGACTCATGCCAGTACTTTGCATCACCGTCAGCTTTTAACTTTTTTAAATAACATTCAACAATATTGTTTTCCTGATCATACCGAATACCTGCATCGTGCTGATTCTTACAACCATAATCCATTTTGAATCCTCCCTATTCAAAAAATATTTAATATGCAATAAGCAGAGAACCGCAAAGCATATTCATTCATCATCTTCTATAGTCACGTTATAAATGGGTACCAAGTGTTCAGGCACGATTCGTTTTAAAAGTGCTTTTAGCTGACTTAATTGATCTTCCGAATCGACAGAACCGCTTACAATATAGTAAAAGAATTGTTTTTCACTTCCGCAATATGCGCTCCCGCATTGCGCAGAACCACATTGAGTTTCTTTATAGTTCTCAGTTTCTTCGATTGTGATATTGGGAAATGTTGTAGTAATTTTTTCAGAAATGTAATCAGGTGTCGGAAGATTTATATTACTGTAATTAGCAGATACAACCTTTTGTAAATTTTCAGTAGATTGAGAACTGTCGTATTTTATGCCGAGTTGTTCGTACCATTCTTGTAATGTATCTACAGCCGTGCTGGGGTTACTCTCAGTTAAAACATTTCCAAGAAATACACGAAGCCGCTCAAAAGATTCACCTAGTGCGTCAAGTAATGCTGAGATATTAGACCCAAATGTTATTTTAGGGAAATGGGCTTTAAAAGATTTTTTAGCGACAGACATCATTAAATATCCTTCAAATTGTCTGGCAGAAAAGGACGATAAACAAGCTTCCCCCCAGCAATAAGGAGAAATACTCCATTACTATATGCTTGTGCCGATATAGAACCATCAAGAGTAGCGACTTTTTCCCAAGATTCTCCATCATCGGTGGATTTGTAAAGTGCATAAGTAGAGGTTTCACCAGCAAAGGCAGTCCCATTGCCTTGTGAAAGTGTTTTTATTTTATTGTCTGCTGATAACGTATTATCCCAAGACTCTCCGTCGTCTGTGGATCTCCATATTGTTGCGTCAGACATACTCACAACAAAAACTCCATTATGATAATAACCATCATAGAATCTATAACTACTCAACTGTTGAATCTTACTCCAGGAATCTCCGTTGTCAGCTGATTTATAGATAATGCCATTACTGCTGCCAGCTATAGCAATTCCTCCCCCGTAAATAACTATAGGAAAATATGCATCATCATCTTCTAAATCAAGGACTGTATCCCAAGACTCTCCATCGTCAGTGGATTTATAAAGGATTCCAGATAGATTGCCGCCTACTATCCACCCATCTTCTGTGTATGCAAATTTGTATATACGCTTTGAAAAATCACTATAAACTTTTTCCCAAGAATCTCCATTATCTGAAGATCGCCATATACTTCCCGAATAAGTGCCTACCAAAATAATATCATTGGCATAAGCCATTGCGGTTGCATATGAATCAAGAGTAGCGACTGTTTTCCAAGACTCTCCGTTATCGGTAGATTGATAAATGTTTTTATCATGGGGTCCCACAAAAAAAGTATCAACACCACCACATAGCGCGACTTCTATAGAAGAATCAAAGGTATATATATTTTTCCAAGTATCATTTATTGGGATAACTGCTTTTCGTATCTCACGCCTAATCCCTTGCAGCAGTTGTGTCCAATTATCGGAATCAGGAGTGAGATCAGCATTTTCAATAACGTTCATCAATTCTTCCTGAATAGCGTTTTTATCAGCTGCTCTTATTGCTGTTCCAGCAACACCAGTAGAGACATCCAAATCTGTATAAAGACCGTCTTCGCTGTTTGTCGCACTTGTTCTATCCATTAGTTATCCTCCCATGTTAAAGTTCCGAGTTTTGCAAGCTGGTAATATAAAAGCGTTTTGCTTGTGATTTCCGTTGAACCATATTTAAGGGTTACTATCCCGGTAGTCGCCCCTGCATCGACAAGCAAAGAAGTAATTTCAGCGGTACTGACAACATTCTTCGGATTAACCTCATCATCATATTGAGTTGGTCGCCGTGCATATAAATAATCTTCGATTGCCGACTTGATAGATGTTCTCATAGCTGTGGTATCTGTAGATAATCCGGTTATCGTGATATCGAAAGATAGCTCGGTGAAAGCAAGGACATTTACCGTTGCCAAAAACAACCGCCTTGAAGTATCACTCAGATATTTTGCCCCTTCAGTTAGTTTTGATTCACCTGGTATTCTGTTTTCCGGATCATCATCGTCAGTCAGAGGATAGATTGATACGACACCCGGAGAGGTGTTATAAGCAAATGCTTCCGACAATCCCGCTATTTCGAGCGCGAGAGATACCCACCAAGCGGCTGTCCCCGCTTGAGTTTGCATTCTTTGTCTTGTCAGGATTCGGGTACGGAAGTCAGATTTCTTTTCTTGATCTTCACCCGATTGAGTGGTCTCGGTAATAGTGACAACAGTATCAAGACCAGTTTGAGGCGTAGACCATTCAAGCTCATCGTCCTCATCAAGATTTACATCATCGCCTGAATCAAGAGATTTTAAGCTGAGGGTAGCTTCCCCATCAGATATTGTTACATCATCAAGTACCTCATAAGCATAATCACCGTAAGTACAAAGCTTGCCGGATTCAATAACCGTATCATCCGTGCCGGTTGCTTTAGCTGTACCTTTCCATATTACGGCCGGAGTTCGGGTAAGACTGTATTCAGCGCCCCTGGCGGCAAGTGCATCATCGTCCATATAGAGAGTGAAGATTTGATTATAAAGCCAGAGGCCGAGTTTATAACAAAGGAACTGAACCCCAGCTATTGCCTTTGCAAGTATTCGCCAAACCGCTTTAGGTAACAGAACCTTTGATGTATCAGCAGATTCTATATCATCGAGGATTTCTTCCGTTATTTCGTCGATTGTTGGAATTGATTTCATGCAGCCTCCTGTAGTTCTATTTCCTGAGAATCCCAATTGATCGCATATACAAAATCAGTAGAATCATCCTGCTCCGGTTCAGTTAGTTTTACAGCGAGATATAAAAACCCGACTTTCGGGATTTCTGCTGTTATTTCCGGCGCCGTTGTTACGATGCCGAGTGTTTGCATCCATGCAAGGGCATTTGTTGCCGCAGCGATGATATCAAGCCGGGTTTGGTTGTTGAGTAATTGAGTATTCATAATTTCAGGGATTTCCGAGTCGTATTGTTCTTCATCCGGTGCGCCGGCATTCCCCCACCAGTCCGGAATAAATAGAGATAGATAAACGGCATTACTCAAAGCCTTTGTCGTTTTTGGAAGTCCATTGACAATTTCCATATCAGGAATACCGTTAGAAAAAGTCAGAGATATATCGCTCATGGCATCCTCACTTTTTCGATTTTTGAGCCGCTCATATCGGCTGATGATGAGCTGGCTTGTGACGCTACAACCGCCGCCGTTCCTGATTGAGCTGCCGCTGTTCCGGTTGTTGCGACTGTATGAGTATGGGAATTGAATTTAGTGACAAGCGCGTTATGGTCTTTTACAAGCTGATCAAAGGCGTCTTTCAAATCTTCATAAGCCACAGCGTAATCTTCGCCATCGTTTACAATGATCTGCCCGTCATTATCGAGTTTAATTTTTGCTTTTACTGTGTCACCGTCAGAATTGGTCGAGTAGATTATCGTCTCACCCGCGGAAGGCTCAACTTCTACCTGGTAGTTATGAGAAGCTATAATTACACGCGCACCAGTCTTAAGAGATAATGCTATTGCCCTGTCTCCCTTTGTCGGTGCAGAGCTTACACCTGGAGCGTGATACATTTCATTTTCACGATTTTGCTCCGTATCACAAGGGTCTTCTGTTTTGACAAGCACAGCTTTTCCAGGTGCTGAGCCTTTTGTATCAAAGCTGATTCCTGTAACCTTTTCTAACCAACCCATGGCAGATCTCCTGAGCTGATATCTGAATTATCGAACGCTTGCGGAAGCGTAAGATCGAGCGTCGCTGTTTGCCCTCCGGATTCATCTATAGATAGGCTTGCCCTACGAATAATGAGCCGGGTGTCTTTATCGATAAATGCTCCGGGAGCCTTTATAGTTACAATTTCTCCGGGTGTCCAGAGTTGACCATTATAGTGCCAACCGTCAACAATGGCTGTTACGCTGTAGCTATCAATGAGGGCACGAGCTCTGGCGAACTTTGCAGCAGTTTTTATATCTGTTGTTTGCTGATCAAGCTGTTGGATTTTGCGTCCTCGGATTGCTATGCCGAAAGTTTCATAATCATAAATCTCTGTCTGTGAGGAGTCTCCCTCGTAAGTTCCTACAACCATGTAACGTTGAAATCGTTTTGTTACATCGTGATCGGTATCTACCGAACGAACAGGACCTTTCCCTTCTTCAAGATATGCCACTGATTTTTGAGAACTTGAAAATTGAGTAAATTCAAGTTCTCCACCAGCTGTCGGTCTCGCCCAAAGTCCTTGTGCTGACGCGAGCTTTGAAAACACGTCCCACATTGTTTGTCCCGGGGCGATCGAGACCTCTCCTATAGGGCCGAAGTCAGGAGAAGCGTAAGCAATTCCGCCAGTTGCTTTGGAATATAAGGCTTGATACAGCTTTTTTGAAAGCGTATTAAACATAACCTTTGAATATTGAAAAGGAGGCCCCGCTGAGATTTCCATCATGATTCCTGATGCACTGCGACCTTGCAGATTCGCAGTACGCCCATCTGCTCCGGTATGAAAATGTGGTTTTTCCAGATAACCCGTTAAGATTTTTGTATCATCGAGATAAATATATATTTTTTGTAACCCTTCACTCTTCCCGAGCTTATTTCTTTTGCAATATGGCCTGAATCTTGCTCGATTCTCGGGTGTAGGATTCCAGGGCAAAGAAAAACTGAACGCATTTGAACAAGCGTCAATGCAGAGAGCCACCGTCAAACCCTGCCAGCCTGATAGGATTTCATTATCTACTTTCATTGTAATTTTTGACTGATTAGTGAGGGACGCGGGAGATTTATTCGACATACCAACGAACCTCCCGCCCTCGAGGGATTAAAAGTATTTCGTTATCACAAAAATTGTTATAGGTCATCCAGTCGTCAAGATCGTCAAGATTTCCAAACAATTCATAATAAAGAACTGTAGGCGGGACAGCCCTTTCAAGTGTGATTGTTCGTTCTGCCGGCAGATTAAGAGCCTCATCAATCAAACCTGATACTGCCGCTGAAATCGTTAATTCAAGGGTGAGTGACAGATCATAACTTGCGGAAAAATCTCCGGCAGATTCCAGCTCTTCAATCGAGGCTTGAATGCTTTCTGCAAGCTCTGTCAGGCTTTCGACAACTTCTGCAGCATCGTCCCGGGTATTTATATCTCCGGCTGTTGTACTTTCGGCCGCGGCTATGGCTACGGCGGTTACGGTTGCTACGGCAATTTGTCCGGTAGCTTCAGCTATCGAATTACCGTCGGAGTCCGTTTCGCCTGCGTATAATTCAACAGCTGATATAAGACCGTCAATTACGTTCTCATAAATTTTGGTATAGCTATCAATTTTATTAATAATATCTGTCGAGATTGTCGCCGGAAGTCTTACAAGCTCTGTTATCGATATAAGCAAATCGACCGGAGATGTAACAAGATCGTCAATTTCTGATGTTATCGCTAAAACTTTTTCGCTGATACTTTCTTTCACATCATCGGTCATATCTGTGATTGTGTCGAAACCGTCTTCTATTTCGTCTACCGATGATGAGACTTTTTCAGTGAGTGTCGCAAGAACGCCTACGGCTGAGACTTCTTCCGGAACTGAATCAGCTATTGTTTCGGCTGCATCATCAACTTTAGATGTGACAGTGCTTGCAAAATCAGTTGAAACTTGAGGATATTCAAAAGATTTATTGTCTGCGCGAATAAAAGTAATGTCAAAAACTGCCCGTCCAGCACCATTTACAAATTGTTCAGTTTGAGTATTCGGAATCGGTAAAACATTTACGTTTCCCCATCGTGGATGAATGAGTCTTCCAATTCCTGTTTCGTGCAAAGCTTGCCAGAAACTGTCAGCTGTTTTATCGTAATTGGCTCCGGTAATAAAACAATTAACCGGAAACGTAGGCGTTACGTTTCCAAGGTCTTGAACTCCTCCCTGGTTTTGTCCGGGATATTCCGAGATCGGAGCCTTTTTGCCTCCAGTCCGTGTAAGCCCTTCGAATTGAAGAGTAAACTCATTGCCTGAGTTGCTGATATATTTCATTTCACGGAGGCGATCAGTAAACACTGCTTAACCTCCCACCATCAAACCCGGTGTCAAGAGTTACTTCAGGAGCATGTTCTCCACTATATTTAAAAGTACTGCCTGAAGGCACTCCTGTTATATCAAGATTTCCATACCATTCTGTTGAGTTGACTGAATTTTGAATGATTGCATCATTTTTACCAATGAGGCCAAAATTTGATACGTCTGCGTTTGCCTGACCATTGGCTTGAGATATATTAAAATCTGAATTTGCGTCAAATACCCCTTTGAAAAACTTGCCCACTGCTTCAAAAGGTTTTTTGACTTTGTTAAAAACACTAAGCAGTGTATCTTGTACCGCTTCCCAATTTTTTACTATCAATGCCGGAATCGTTACCCACGGCATAAGGATTGTACTTGCTGCAGCTATGAATGGGTTATCTAAAATCTTATTAAACCAATTCCATGTTGATTTTGCAAAACCTGTAACGGAATCCCTTGCAGAGCCAAATACAGAAGAGGCTTTTTCTTTTATTTTATCCCAATTTTTAATAACAGATATGATTATTGCAATAAGCGCTATAGCTCCCGCAATTATCATTACAAATGGATTAGCTGAGGCAACAACCCCAAAAGCTTTGGTCGCAATAGTCAGAGCAATAACCCCTGTTCCAACTGCCGATAAGACTCCAAGAATTACATCTCCGTATTGTTTAAAAAAACTTGACACCTTTTCCCAGTTTTTATAAAGCAGAATGATTGCGGCAATAGCCACTGAAATTCCAAGCACAATCAAGTTTGATTTTGAAAATGCTTTTGACGCCGCATTCATGATGTACTGTGCAACAGTCGCCGCTTCAGCAGCTTTTTTATAACTTTTCCAAGCTGTCACAGCGACAGAAACGACTTTCATTGTTGTACCAAACCCGATAAGAGCCGGAATTAATCCGTTCTTCCATGCTTTTGTGAGTTTGCTCGAAACGTCTTTTATTTTTTCAATTGTGTCTGCAATTTTCTGATTGATTAGATCCTGATTTGCTGATACCCATTCCCTCATTTTACCGGCTATTTCAATTGCACGGTCTATAAGAGGTTTTAGCGTCGGTAAAAGGGATTCTCCAATTGCGGCCTTTGTCAAATTGATATTGTCTTTAAGCGGTGACATTTTACCGGTAAGAGTTTTGCTTGCAATCTCCATACCCTTGTAGAATACTCCGCCTTCGGATGTCATTTTTTCAAATGCTTTTGTAAGGTCTTTTGATGAGATTTTTCCAGCCGAACTCATTTTCATCATCTTCTGAACAGAGACACCCATTGAGTCTGCTAATTCTGAATAGATAGGGACTCCTGCCTCGGCAATCATGTTCAGAGATTCCATATCGACCTTGTTTTTAAGCATGGCCTTTGTGTATCCGCGGGTTATTGAATCAAGCTTTTGAGCGTTTCCTCCGGCGGTATCGCCAAGCATTCGGAATGTTTTTACTGTTTTGTTTATGTCCTGATTCATTACCGGCAAGAGCTGTTTTGACGCTTTGGAGATGCTGTCAAACTGAAACGGCGTTGTAGCTGCGGTTTTGTTGAGCTGTCCGACAAGATCAGTCGCCTTCTGAACTCCGCCCATAAGTGGAGTAAACCCGGCGGTTGCGTCTTCAATCTTACTTGCCTCGGTTACGAATGATTTAACACCCTGCGCAATCTTTCCGGTTATAAAGACTCCGCCGACTGCTCCGGCTATGCGGGTAACATTTTTCTGCATTTTCCGCATTGGGGAAGTCATTTTATCAACCATTGCAAAGGTGGTGCTTACTTTAGGTTTAGGCATCAGATCACCCCCTTACGTTTAAGTTCCCGAATTGACGAGCGTTTAAACCGGGCATAAATAAGTGAAGCAGTCGCTCTTCTTTTTACCGCGTCTTCATGGAAGTTCGTGTCTTTGATTCTTATTTGCTTTGATTCGAGATTTCGGAGCATGACGTCTTTATCACCGATTCGTTGATATAAACCTTTTGCCCCTCCACCACGCGGGCGACCAATAAATTGATCGTTTTTAAACTCGCCAGAACTCAATCTGTCCAGAGGACCAAGACGATATTTTTTTGCAATAGATTTCTTCTTGCTTTTGGAGATCCTTACTTTGAGTAGTGGAATAGGAACTGCTCCCCCAAACAGCCCTTTCTCTATGAAATCTTTATTACCCTGTAGATCCTGCATCCATAGATAGGGCGACACTGAACCGGACCGGCTAAACATTCGGTTGATATCGCGGCCTCGGGCTTTATTCAAAGCTCTATAAGGTTTTGCCCCTGCCATCATCGTAGAATTGATTGTATATTTTGAACGGACGATCATTCGTTTTCTGATATTCCGCTCCTGTTGACGGGTAACAGAGTCTGCGGTTTGATTGAGAGTTTCAGCAGCATAAGCGGGCGCAGCTTGTTTGTCGATGATCTGCATCACTTTGAGAAACGCTTTATAATCAGTTTTTGATGACATAACTATGCTACTATTCATCCGCCGTTTTTACTCCCATAAGTTTCAATTCCTGTTTGTGGAACTCAACCGCTTTGCCGTACCAGAACTCAAGCCTGGATAATTTCATCCCTTCGACCTCTGCAAGGGTAAATCCAAATCTATCTGCAATTGACGCTTGCATATCTTCAAGTCCGTCAATCACTGTTAATCGAAAAAATTGAACAACCCTGTAAAAACCCTCATATCTTTTCTACTGATACGTTCGAATAACCCGAGAGGTATGCCAGACAGTCTCAAAACAGCACGCTTTGTCCGTTCAGAAAGGGCTCCCATATCCATTTCAGTGTTTCCAGATTTGTCAACTTTCATAGTGAATCCCTTGTTTATGTACTCAATGTCCGAGACTGAGGGAGTTCTAAAAATGAGGTTTTCTTTTGTGTCTCCATTTTTCTGTTCGATGGATTTAATTAGTTGGTAGCATACCGTTTCAGCCTGTGCGTCTGTGGTAAACCGGCCATCCATAACAGCCTGCAAGATTTTACTCTTGTCATCTTCGTCATACTTAACGTCAAAGATTTCTTCTATTGCTTCCAGCTCTATAAGGGCTGCTGCTTTTTCTATAACTGGCATATTCTTCTCCTTTAAAAACCTTATACAACCTTGATCATATCTGTTCGAACGTTGGCCCAAGTGCTGACACCTCAACCTGACCGTCACCAGTATTGGCGTCGAGATCTCCTTCAATTGTGAGATCGCCAGAATAGGTAATACCGTCAGCCTTGGTCATCGATATCGTTACCGGTTCACCGTCATCTATAAGATCCTGAATATATTCAAGATCCTTGTTTTCCGAATCAACCGAAAGAGGAAGACTATCAAACCCGCCAAGCTTCCGAGTCCGTTTTGTATGCATTCCTCCGTTACCAGTCGGACTGCTTTCATTTTTCCAACCTCCGAGTCTGTAAGTAACATTTGCCTCAGCTACTGAATCAAACTCTCGGCCGTTGATTAAAAGCTGTTCGATGTCACCGCCTCTAATTGTTGCCATTGATTACCTCCTTAACCTGTTGTAAATGCCCATTCGAGCTTTGTTGCAAGAATTCTGAGTCCCGCGCTCGGGATATCCGGTATAAGCAAGTCAATTCTTCCTGCGTTTGAGTCGTTAATTTCTGCCGATATTCCTGGATTGTCGTCATCGTTGCCGTTAATAATCGTGTCAATATCAGTTGAAAGCCCTGCTTCTCCCCATGCTCTGACAAGCTTGATTGCATAACCCTTAACAGTTTTAGGCCTTATACCGTAAGAAGGACCTTTGCCATGTGAATCAGTTAAAACAACTGCGCGGGCAAAAGGAGAAGCGGCAAATGTGTTGTAAATCTGGTATAGCTTGTGCTGAATATTTGTGATTATGATTGTAAATCGCCAATCCTCAGTTTTAGCTCCGGAATCCTCAGTCGTGCGGGTCGTGCAAAGATCGCCTATAATTACCGTGTCATCATCCTGATTTATGGTCCAGCTTCCACCTGCCTGGACAACCGTGTCGGCATAGTCTTTCATAGCCTCGTTTCCGGCTATAACGCCGGGCAGCTCGATTGTCTTAACTGGTCTGCCTGGATTAATCTGCTGATATTTTGCGTAAATTGCGGCGGCTGATGCGGCTATCATATAAGCAGAGGTCGGAGAACCGGGTACAGGAACATAGGTGCTCCACTGTGAGTTTCTTTCCTCAAGAGCAGTAATAAAGTTGGCTATAGTGCCTGTAAACCCGACGAACCCGACAAGCTGCCTCATGACGCTCGGATCATCGCGTTCATCTCCGCAGTCTTCCATTGCACCTATTGCGTCTTCTGAAGTATAGGGAAATGGAACTTCTGTAAACCATTTGCCGCCAAGGTTCTCAGTTGTAAATACATCGGTCAGATCTGGATCATTTGCTCCGGCGGTGACACTGCCTATGTCTGTGACTTCCAACGTTACACCGTCAGGCGTTTCATCATCATCGTCACGGTTTAATTCAAGTGCTATCTGATTTCCTGATTCACCAGCCCAGCGACAAGTTAGGGTTACGGTTCCGGCGTCGTTTTCAGCGGTTACCGGAAGATCAAGATTCGCATTGATAGCATCAGCTATGGCTTCGCCTATTTCAGTTGCAGTCATGTCTGCTGTTATTGCAACGTCTACCTCTTCACCCCCGATGTATAGATAGATTGTCCCGGCCTCAGCATCATCTACAGTTACGACAACCGTTCCAGTTGCGGCAACCCCGGCGCTATTAGCGGCAATTGGGAAAGCGTAGACGGAACATCCGCCGCCTTTCTTAAGGCATTTCTCAATCATGGCCGCAAGCATTGAGCCGCGGCCGTAACGGGTCCAGGCGTCTGCCTTATTGAGAATCAGCTGTGGTGTGTTTACAGTAGGGCTGTATCCGTCGTTATATTGACCGGGAACAAGAATCTTGTGTGGTAGACTGCTTGTTGAAGGTCCTCTATTTACATTTTCCTGCTCAACATAGACAGCCGATGCTGCGGCGGTCGCTGGAACAAGATTAAAAGTTATAGACATTATTCGTCCTCCCTTTGTTCTGGTTCGATATACGCCGACCAAAGTTCGTCGGCTGTAATTGATATGGCTTCCAAGTTAGTGCCCTCAAGCTCCGATGGTTCAAAGGCTGTATTTGCTGAGAAGCTCATTCGGCAAGCGGCATAGGCCCGCTCTCCCATTTGGTTCATTCGTTCAGGTGGAACAGGGCTGAATGAAGGCTTACCTAGTCTGCGCATTGCCTGGCTGTTCTCATTGTTGTAGATCGCATCGAGTACTTGCTGTATGAGATACCGAAGACGCGAGCCTGCGGCCTTGTCAGCCCTGCTACTGTCTGTAGCTTTAGCGAAAACAAATAAGTCGATAATGTACTGCGCGCTGAATTGGATATAACCGACATGGCCAGCCTTTTGACCTGCACTCAACTCGTTGAAATATGGAAAAGCATATGCGCCACTTGAGCTTGCAGGTAAATTGCGGTAATAGTCTGGCTTGACTTTGAACTGATAATCTGAGTCCTGCTCATCTGAATACGCTTCAAGAATTGAGACAATAGAATCAAACAGGTTGTCGAAATCGCCTTTGTCGATCATTCCGAAACCTCCACGATAAACGAGACAACGCCTATAGTCCTGTCAAACTCCGGACTCATGACATACCCGCTGATTTCATTTCCGAGGACATCGCTCGCGCTAACTTGCCAATCTTCTGTAGGCTCTGTATCGAGATCTAAAAGGCTTACAGTGACTTTTGTTGCAGGCTCGTCCATTTTTACGCCTTCTGAACTGATGTAATAATCAACACGTTTAACAAAGCCCTGGACTGTTACGGGCTCACTCTCCGGAGGCGTTAGAATTACGTCGTCAAAATCGGTATTGAGATTGGCTTGTACGTCCGCGGCTGCCTGCGATCTGATGCTCATTTATTCCTCAGAATCACTTTCACTGTCAGTCTCAGTGCTTGAGTCAGAGCCAAGGCCAAGTTCTTCAGCTTTTGTATCAGAGATTTCATTTTTGAATTTTTCCTTCCCGTGATATACGGTTACGCCGTCGCCGAGTGTCATTTTGCGGCTCCGATTTTGGGTATAGTTTTTCCTGTTGGTTTTGCTGCCACTTCCTTGATTTCGCTTACAGTGTGAGCAGCCTTTTTCTTAAGCTTCTCAGCTATCTTTTCATTTACAATTGCGCTTTTCCCATTGGGAAAAGTGGCTTTATATTTCTTCATAATTTCCTCCGGGCAGAAGGAAGGGTGATATCCCCCTTCCTTATTCGTTAACGACCTTAACTGCCATCTGATAGAAGCCGTAACCGGCGTTTCCTCTCATTTCTGCTGAATAATCAATTTTCCTGTTTCGTTTTACCTGTGTCTCGTCGATTACAGTTGAGACACCCTTTCTGTCCTGGAAGATAAAAGGCTTTAGAGGAGATCCTGCGGCAAAGCCGTACCAGTCGTTTGTGTCTGAAAGCTCAGGTGCAACGATGATGTTTTTTATCCAGCGGGCGGCAGGTCTTGCAGTATCTTCACCGGCAACAGAAGTGCAGACTTCAAGAAAGGTTTCTTCAAGTTCCGGAGGGCAAAGGATTGTGTCCATCAAAAGCCCCATAACCCTGTCCTGGTCTGATGTATACTTCATCATTGCGGTTCGGGCTTTTGTGATATCAGTTTTAATAAGTGCGGCTGTAACGCCGCTTCCAGCAAGCAGGTTGTCGTTATCGTCACGGTTTGCAAAAAAGGCATTACCATCGTAAGCTTTGTTTGTTGTTCCATTAACGATTAAATCAAGAATGAGTTCGGAAGGCCATTTCGCAACAGTCTGAGCAAGCATCTTAACCCGCGGCATAATACCAGCGATTTTCTCATCTTCAAGCTCATTTCTGTCTATTGCAAATCCGTCGTACCAGTCTTTATTCTTGATACTGTAATCGTAATCCTTGAGTCCTTTAAGAGCCTTGTCTCCTATCCATTCGCGAACACCCGGTACGTCTCCGAGCCATGCGTAATCTTCTGATGCTCCGGTTGACGGGGCAGTTAAAAACAGACTGCCAAGGGCCGCAAGATAGGCTTGAGTCTGCATCGCTCCGTATGCCTTGTGGAAAGTAGCGTCTATCCCTTTTTTTAAAATTGATGTGTTATAAAGCATTGTTTATACCTCCTACGATGCCAGTACTGTTCTGAAATCAAGTAGAACATAGCCGGACTTGTAACCACGGCAGAGAACACCGGCATAATCTCCGGCGGTGGTAGTTACGGTGTTATCATCTGTCAAAAAGAATGTGTCTCCGACAGATTCCTGAGATGCTCCGGAATAAGGAACCCATGCCATTCCGACGTCGATCTCTGCGTCAGGGTTGTCGCTTGAGCTGACAACCTTTGCCCCTCCATCATCAGGGTCGAACCCGTAACCTGTAAGAATACCTGAAGGAATACCGCCGGATGCAGAAAAGAAGCCGTCTATAATTCCCATAACCCCGCCCTTGTAATAGGTGTCGCCTGCGGTGAGTTTCCCAGGGATTCTGTGAGTAGGTCCCAGCATTTCAATTTGTGTCTGTGCTTCGAGTCCCATTATTAGCTCTCCTTCTGTGCTTTATACTCTTCAGGAGTAATTCCAAGATTCTTGCAGAGTGATATTTCCTCCGCGCTTAATGCATCCTGAGTCCCGGCAGTCTGAACGCTTGGAGCGTTTTCGCCTTCAAGCTTTGAGCCGTCTCTAATTGCAACCTGAACTTTTGCGTTTACATCTGAGAGCTTTGAGCCGTCGGCTATTGCTGTGTTTACAACTTCCGCAAGTTTCAGATTGTCAGGGTCTGCCTCTATGTAACTTCTGAGCTCGGATACTCTTGCTCTTTCTTTTTCGATGCCCAGCCCTTCTCCGAGATTTACCGCCTTGGTATATAGATCGGGAGCCTTATTTTTGAGTTCTTCAAGATTCTGCATCTTGACCTCCTCCATAGTTTCTTCCGCCGTAGCGGCGGGTTTATCCCGGATAACATCCGGCTTTAAGGAGCTGACAGCTCCATTCATTTCTGTTAGTAGTGCGGCGGCTTTTTCTATTTGCTGTGGTTCTGCTGAGATTCTTGTTTTCATAGCTTCTATAGATGTGTGGGCAAGGACAACAGCTTCAGCTTTTGTTTCCGCGCCCTCTCCAGCCGGTTCTATTGAATCGGCAAAACCGAAGCTCTTTATTTCTTCGCCGAACAGGTAAGTTTCAGCGTCCATGAGTTCACGGATTTCTGATTTCTCTTTTCCTGTTTTTTTCGCGTAGGCATTACAGATAAGAACAGCGATCCCCTCAAGCAGATCTGCCATTTTACGCATATCGTTTTGATTCCCGATTGCCATGTTCCACGGGTTATGAATCATCCAAATCGCATTATCTTCTATGCTCACGGTGTTTGCAGCGAGTGATATGTATGTCGCCATGGACGCGGCAAGACCGATAACCCTGGCATTTACTTTTCCGCCTGCCTTGCGGAAGTCTCTGATCGTGTTATAGATTGCAAGCCCTTCATATACGGAGCCGCCAGGAGAGCTGATTGTTAAATCAATGTCTTCGCCGTTTGAGTCTTTTAGTTGTTCGCGTAAATCAGCCGCGTAAACTTCACAGCCAATAACGCCTTCTATATGTATGCTTTTCATGAGTTGCCGCCCTTTTTAAGCTCTTCAATAGCTTCTGAGATGTGATCAAGTTTTCCATTGATTTCGATGATTGCCTTCTCTGTTTCTATCTGGTAATGAGACTGTTCTGAAAGTTTTCTTTTGAGTTCAGGAATTTCTTTTCCACGAATTTCTGTTACTTCTTTTTCAAGAGCTTCAATTTTCATGTTTTGTCTTGTTTGCATTTGAAAGAAAGTGACAACAGCTCCGCCGATAACTAAAATCCCGGTAAGTATTCCTACAAAAATCTTGAGATTAATCATCATCTTCTGAGTCCTCCGTATCTGTACCGTCTTGATTTTCTTTTGAGTCGTCCGGGGCTAACTCTGGATTAACCGGAAGATTTGCATCCGCCCTCATCACATTTTCTGTTTTTAATCGTTTGATGTTTTCACGGAAGTCTGAACCGTTATAGGCTTTAGCTTCGCGCTCTCCTGTAGTGTGTCCAAGCTCAAGTCTGAGCTTAACAGCGTTGACCTCTTTTACCGGATCTACTACAGGACGGCTGATTCCGTTCCATGTTCCGTATAACCAGGCTTGATGAGAAACTGGTAGGGTGTTGTATCCGGGGGCATTGATGTTTCCCGCTCTAACATGTTCACTAAACCATGCTTCAAAAAATGGATTAAGAAAACCTGCAGCGAAATCATCACGACGCCGGATTACGTTATTCCAGAAAAAAAGAATCTCTGCACGGGCTGCAGAGTAAGAGGATTGAAACTTTTGTCTGTAAACAGAGAGAGGCATTCCAACGCTCCCCGCTATCCTGTTTTCGAAAACTTCCTCAAATGCCGCAAAATTAGGATTAGGACGGTTGGGCTGAAAACCTTTAAAAGTTTGACCGGCTCCAAGGTTCTGCATAAGCAAGGCCTTGCTTCCTATACGGACTTCTGAAAGTCCTTCGTTAATTTCGTTGACCTCTCCAGCGTTAAAAGCGTTACCGTTAGGTCTAATACGCGGCCCTTTCGGAATCGCGCCTTTTTCTGTCTCTATTGCGGCAAACCAAAGAGATCCGGCTACTGTCGCCTCAAGTTCGTTTATGTCGTACTCACTTAAGCTGTCGAGTTCATAAACGGACGAAGAAAACTCAGGTACTCCTCTGAATTGTTCAGGGGTTTCAAAATTGGCATCATGGATAATAAAGCGACGGCCGGATTTAGACCCTTTGACTGGAATCCTTACAAGCGGTTTATCCAGGTTATTTAAATCTTCCCTGACGTAGATTGCAGCCATTTTCCCAGCAAAATCGTATTCAATTCCTTCCTCTACGGTATTCCCTCGGGCTTCAATAGCTTTTATTATTGTCCCATCATAAGGCTGCTGTATCTGATCATTGTTTAAGACCTGTATTGCAAGAGGACTGGTTCTCCCAACAGGATTTAGATATTTCAGTATGCAGAAATATTCGCCTTCCGTTATCTTTAGCAAGAATAAGAGGCGTTGAATTTGATTAAATGTCAGGCGGCCTCTGTAGTCAGCCTCGGTGCTTTTTGTATAGAGAGTGAACAGGTTTTCAGTATGTTCGGTATGCTGATATTTTTCTTCTTCGTCCCGGTTTTTCCATTCCGGGATTTCAGCCCAAAGCGGCGAACATTCTCGGGTTAGACCTGTGTTTATTACATTGTCTACAAGACGCCCGGCAATGCCGCGGGCGATCAGGCTGTCACTATATACCCCGCGAGAATTTTCTCTCTGCTGTGTGTAGTCGGTCCAGCCTGCTGACTGATATTTAATATTCCCGTATTTTGGTCGCCCTGATCCGTAGTGATGAGATGAGCCGCGATAGTCTGAGTCATGGATTATTCGAGTTTCAGCCTTCGGGCGGAGTAAATCAATAATGCTCAACGATAGCTCCTGATTGAAACAATGTCTGCCGATGTATCGAGTTCGTTATATTTTTCTATCCAATAATCAAGAGCGCTTTGGAGACTGGAAAGGGATTCTCTTGTTACCTGAATATCTCCCTGACCATCGTTAAGACGGTAGGATTTTCCTCCAGTCAAAACTGTATCAATTGCATTTTCAATTGCTGTAATTTTTGATTTTATATCTTCAGCTTTAAAATATGCCAAAAACTCCCCCTGTTTTTGTCAATAAAAAAATAATTTACCTTGTGAATGACACAGCTTTTTCTTTGGCATTTTTTCTTGACATTCTCTTTGCGATTTTGTCAGCTGTTTTTTTAAAATCACCGGAGGGATTTTCTAAAAGATAGGTAAAAACTTCTTGTTTAAAATCGTCGAAAGATAAAAAATCTCTTCTCGCAAAGTTAAGAAGAATTTCATCAAACGATTCATCTAAATAAAGCTTTTCAATCAACATTAAATACCCTCACTTACTAAGACGCAAAAAGGGCGAATTCAAAACTAAGTAGTTGTATTTTTTTATGCACTTTTTAAATATTCTTTTATATCGTTACATTTCTTTAAATATTTTCCTATTTGTTGTTGAGTTACTCCAATTTCGTCCCCGGCTGCCTTCTGGGTTGCTCCTGTAGAGATATAATAAAAAGCTAGTTGAACTTTCTCCGGTTTAAATCTAAGCAATAAAAAGATGTCCTCGATTTTTCGCTCATCAAGTCCTGCTTGGCGAAATACATCACGTAAAACTAATTTCTGCAATTCTGTCATTTATGCGCTTAACTCTTCATGTTCTAAATAGTCCCAAAAATCAGACCATGTGAATGGCTCTGTTTCTTCAAGCTGTCCGGTATAACGTAGATTTTCATCGGAGGCTTGATAATAGGCATAGACCATAGCAAGGGCATAGACTCGACAATCAAGGGCTTCGTTTCGACGTTTCCCTGCATCCCATTTGTAATTAATATGGCCGTATTGGTCTCTTACGGTTATCCTCTCCTCGGCAGTGAGCATGTTGAAATATTTACGCTCATATTCAACAGGAAAATGACAATAACCATGAGGGAATTTCCCTGACTCAAATTGTCCTTTACTGAGATAACGGTAAATCTCTTGTTTTAAAAGATCTGTATTAATGTCAATTCGCGGTGTCGTATGTGATTGTACAGCAAAAGTTTTTATATACTCACAGGATTTGCGTACCTTATCGGAACCCATAACAGGATGAACGCCAGATTCAAAGCGGTCGCAAAACTCATAAACAATATCGGTTTTGTGTCCTGCGTCAATGCCCGTTAAGACCGGCTGCATCCCACAATACTTACTCGTAATAATTGATCGTAGGGCATTCCAGCAAGCATCTTCAGTGTCTCCTGTATTGCCTGGAATAATCTTGTAATCAATAGACCATGATTCTTTATCCCGACCCCATGCAACAATTTCACATTCTATTCGATCGTCCTGAACATCTGCTCCAAGTGTTACGAATAACGGTTTGTCATTAAGCGGTAGTGAACCTTTATGATATGTTCGCTCTTGAGTGAGCAATGTTTCAATTTTTGGTTTTTCGCCGGAGTCTTCAAAAGTTTCAGCGAGAAAACAATTCACCCATACTTGAAACTCAGCCCTTGGAAACCCATTACTTTTTAATTCCAGAAATTCAAGAACCGCGGTCTCCCAGGTACTCATGAGTGAATAAAATCCAGGGAGAAAATAACTCCGCATATTTTTACGGCGAGGTACCGCCGTAGGCCTCCATTCTGCATAAACGGTTTTACCATTTTCAGCAGCGAAACCGCCCATAGTCTTGTCACTCAGAAATAACTCTTTATCTTCCTCTACCCAATGCCCCCCACAGTTTTCACACTCATACCAGACAGCAGGTTTTCCATTTCTATAAATAAGTCGATTGTCTTCGTCATGCTCGAACTTTAATCCACCTCGTTCCCCTTTCTTCCCCCATTTCATAGGTTGCTTATGTCCGCAATGTTTACAGGGAACATAGTATTTCCGTTGATCTCCCTCTTTGTAGAGCCGGTTAATTTTTGAATTATGTTTCAGCTTGGGAGAGGAAGCCCAGAGTATTTTATAATCATCGCCGTAACCTTTCACACGGCCTCGGATTAGGCCAATAGGATCACCGTTTTTGTCTATATCGTCCGGAAACTCATCAACCTCATCAGTAGCAATCTTTTTGAATCCGAACTGCCGTTTGATAAACGGAGCCTTCGGCCCTCCGGCCATCAGGTAACCACCGGGAAAAGCCTTCTGTGTTACTTTATCTCCGGAGGTTTTTTCACCTTTTCGCTTCTCGACATTTCCAATTTTATCAGCGATACCCGATGAGTTAATCAGACTATTAACACGGAGATCCATTTGAGCACCGGCCAGATCATCACTTGAGGTAATGTAAGCCATTTCCGAAGGATCTTCGTCGATGGTGTATCCTATCCAGTTTTCATGAAGACCGACGGTTGCGCCCATTCGGGTCGCTTTCTTAACGGCGGTTTCTGACACTTCAGAAGCTGCGCTTAGGTTATCAGCTATTTCACGGAGGTAGGGTGCAAGGTCATAACTATACGGTCCTTGATATTTACCTTCTTTAAGAGTTCTGTTTTCTTCGGCCCAGTCTGTAAGAAGGGTTCTATTTATTTCAGTCGGAATTATTTCACGGGTCTTGGAGAGTATCTCATTAGCGGTGAGTTTTATGTCTTGTGCGTCAAGTAATGCTTTAATCATCAGTCCTCATCGCCTTGGCGATCTCCTCAGAATGTTTTTCAAGCTCTTTCTCTGCAGTATCGAGAGTCTTGTTTATCGCTTTGGAGATCTCTTTTTCAATCTTATCTCTAAGCGGTTTATTATTTCTCGCGACCCTGATAGCTATCGTTAAAAAATTATTACGAATACCCGTGGCAAAGTAGCCTATCCAGATAGACATAAGGCTCGAAGGTATGAGATCCTTTTTTTCACGGGCAAATTTCAGATCAAGATCTCGTTCTCTTTTTCTTTTAAGTGCGATATTGGCTTTTCGTTCCTCGGCTTCGAGGCCTTCAAGACTTTGATCCTCATACCCTTCCATAGCATACTTTTTGTATTCGGCTATGGCTTCATCAATAACTGGCTCTGTGACGTAAGCCCAGACTTCAGGATTCTTTAGGTCGTATCCACCGCCCCCTGTCTTCTCAAGTTTCGCCCTGGAAACCGTCGAAGGTGAACATCCCCTAAGTTGTGCTATTTGTTTTCTATTCAGTTCTATCATGTGCGTGCGTGCACCCTCCAAAAAAAATTTGACTCAGGCGGAGACTTTAACGCTGTCAGACTATACCCATCAGCCCCCCACCCCCTGTCACAGTACCTTTGTGTCATTATGATGCAGGTGTATCATTTAGTGCCGCATCAGCATTCATTAAACACTCCATACAGTGATAATATGTCTTGCCTTCCAGCGTATCTTCTCGCAATCTGTTTCACGTCCGCATATCTGGCAATAATGAAGGACTGTTGGTATCGGCTCAGCGTGTTTCATCTCTCTTGCTCCTCTATGTGGTAGTTCGCTGTAAGCAGCTCTCTCTTTTGTCTCTTCTTACCCGTCAAAGGGTGAGATACAGCGAGACTCATAATCTTTCCTATCTGTGTCCAGTTGTTCTTTTCTCTGTAGTCATTAAGTATGTCTGAGGGGTATGAGCTGAGAAGAAATTTCCCCTTAATCTGCGCAAGGGATTCAAGCAGTTCAATAAAGTCCTCCTTCGTGTAACCGTCATAATGCCCCATATCTGAATTGAAATATGGCGGATCAAGATAAAAGAATGAATCCAGAGCGTCATAACTCCTGATAATCCTTAATGCCCCTGTACACTCTATTTGTACATTCTGAAGCCTTTCCGCGTATTCCATTGTGAACCCATCACGCTTGTTCATAATAGTTTTTGATGTCTGACCTTTGCGATCATATCCGAATGTACCGTCAAGCTTTCCGGAATACGACTCATTAGCCATTACCCATAAAGCCCAGGCACGCTTAACCTTGTCGAACATATCAGGATTGTTGTATATCACAGTGGCTTTTCTATGCTGATCTCGGCTGTGTAAAGTTATTCTTATTTCTTTTTCAAGAGATACAAAATCATTCTTCACAACCTCATAGAAGTTCACCAACTCGCTGTTGATATCGTTTACTACTTCAACCGGTGAAGGAGCTTTCTTGAAAAATACTGCACCTCCTCCAACAAAGGGTTCACAATAGAGTCTATGCTCCGGAATAAGTGAAATAATCAAAGATGCAAGCTGTTGTTTTCCGCCGTAGTAAGTCAATGGTGTTTTCATTATGTTGTAATATTTCCTCTTTTCTCTCAGCATCCTGTTAATGAACTACCGAAACCCGCCGAACATCATATTCATAGAATGATTAACGGTAGCGGGTATCCGTAGGTGATAGTAGCACCTGTTCGAGGACTCCTTTTCCTCGGACTGCCGTTTTATTTTTATCTGCAAACTACAGAATATGTTTTCAATTATTTATTACTATAATAATCAAGTTTTTTAAACTTTTTGTATTTTATTAGTCTACCCAAGATTTCACCTCCTGCTCTTGCAAATAAAGCCAGCTCATTCATACAACCTCTTGTAAAAGTTGTTCAGCTTGCTTTTTAATCTTTTTTTTCTTTTCAGCTATATCAGGAAAAGATATACCGTTATCATTTGAATGCCTTGAAAGCTTTTTAAAATAATCAAAACATTCTGAGGCCTCTTCAGGTGTAGCGTCTGGCCTATTATCTACAGGTGGCTTGTAAGGCTGACTATATGTTTCTTTTTTTGGCTCTTCTGTTTGGAACCTTTCCCAAGGGCAAGCCGTAGGCAACCAAGAATCAAGAGAGTTTATAATAAACTTGTGAAAACTTCGCGGTCTGAACTTTTTTGGAATTTCTTCCCAGTATTTTGATAAATATGTAATTGCCTCTTTTATGTCTTCAATCCCGAAAGTATCAAACTTAATTATTATATTTCTTATGTCAGGTAAGTTAGGTACTTCATATTTGCAAGGCGGTAAACACTGAAAGCTATTCCAGTGCTTGATTGTTGCAGAAATCAAAACAGTGGCAGAACATTGCGATTCTCTTTTATTCTCTTTCTTTTGAATTTCTCTTCTCTTCTCTTCTACCGGCAACTTGCCGGAGTCGTTCCGACATTCTGCCGGAGGTCTTCCGGCACTACTCCGGCTATCATCCGGGGATGGTTTGATATCATCAGATGGAATAGTTTCATCATCTTGAATAACCGGTTCAGGAATGCGGCTTTCAGGTTCCCGGTCATATCTTAATCCATCTTGATTTTTTTCAAAGTTAAGACATTTTAAATATTGTTCACCATCTACCATATATAATTTAATAAGTCCTTCTGTATCCAATTTCACAAGCCCTGCCTGTATTTTACTTTCATCGATATCAGAGCGCAAAGGAAAACAATCAGCTTTTATCAATAATGGGTCTGCTTCTGTTTTTCCGTCACGGTCTAAAAAAGGTAATATCATGCAGTAAAGAAGACGGTAAAAATCATCTTCAAGATGTTGAAACTTACGGCTCCGCGTAATTGTTTTATTTATCATCCGGCCTCTTGCCATGGTTATATTCTCCTTCAATAATTTATGTTGCATTTGTATCCGGGGATACTTAAAACTCCCCGGAATGTTTTAAATAAGCTATGCGAGTACTCGCAAGCCCATTTCAGAGGCTTTCATCAGGCCAACTGATAATTTTATCATGATTATCCTTTTTCTTTGTTCTTGCGACTTGTCCAGCAAAAGCATGAAGAAATGAATTAGATATAGATCTATGGTCTGCCTTGGCGTAAGCTCTTATAGCTTTTGCCTCTTCAGCATTAGTATAAACTTTAAACTCAGCCATAAAATCACCTCACAAACTCTAAGATTTTTGGTTGTTCATCATTTTGAAAATCAAGTTGTAGTTGACCGTTACCATTCTGGATATAATCAATTAAAGAGTTTGTTAATGAATCAATAATATTTATACCAGCCATTGTTGTCCTGATAGGCTTTTTAGTCTCTGAAAGCTGACCATTTTTTATATTAACTTCAACAATATTTCTATATCCAAACTTTGGTAAAGTAATTTTCATTAAATCACCGTCTACGGTTGCGGCCTTACATTCAACAGTTAATAAAATATCATCAGCTTTGTAAGTAAATGATATCTTCATTATTGAAGATGTTAATTGAACTTTCTCACTTACTAATTCAGATAAATCAAATATGCTTTTACTTAATTCAGGCTTTGGATCTTCATTCGAGCCATAACGACATATTTTATTATTTATTTTAAAGTGAATATCGTAATCCACTTTTTGCCCTTTGTAGATAAACTTATCAATTTTCATTATGCAGTCCTTTAAAATGGAATATCATCATCAAATTCAGTAC
>JAQQAK010000237.1 GCA_028527945.1 Spirochaetaceae bacterium | reverse complement strand
ACGACGCTCTTCCGATCTCTTTGGCATCAGCTACCCTACTGTAAAAAATAGACTCAACGCTATTGCAAAGCAGATAGATATTATTGATGTAGAAGTAGATTTCAACCAGCCAGCTTCAAACATTCTCGACAAACTTGAACGGGGTGAGATAGACGTATCAGAAGCCCTCAAGGAGATGGGACAATGATTCCAATGCTATTACGCGTAAGAATCAAGAATGAAGAAACAAATTTCGGATTCTATCTACCATTGCTGCTCGTATACATTTTACTATTACCAGCATATATCATTGTTGCAATTATTTACGCAATAATGATTGCAGCAGGAGAAAAGGCTAAAGAAGCAAGAAGCTATATGAAAATTGCTTTTTACAGCCCTGCTCTTCTCGCCGCGGCAAAAGGAACAGAGATAGAAGTTCACTCAGATGACAGTGATGTCATCATGTTTATAAAATAGGATACGGAGAATAATTATGGCAGATGAAAAGATTAAAATTCTTTCAATGGTTTCGGAAGGAAAAATTACACCGGAAGAAGCAGAAAAACTTATAGATGCCCTGGACAAAAAAAATGAAGAAAGTAGAAATACAAGTATTGAAGGGCTGACAGAAAATAAATTCTTATACATAAAAGTTGACCCAAAAGATGAGAGCTCTTCAGAACATGTGTCAGTAAAGGTTCCATTTGCCTTGCTTAAAGCAGGGTTAAATATTGCGGGACTAATCCCTAAAGACGCTCAGGAAAAGATTAACTCATCTATGGAAGAAAAGGGAATGAGCTTCAATTTTTCTGATATAAACCCTGAAAATATTAAGGAAATAATGACTGCCCTTGAAGAGTTTTCCATCGATATAGACTCAGATGACGCTGAAGTAAAAGTCTATTGTAAATAATATTCTTTTAACACTATATCAATGGAAACTGAAGTTTAGAATAAGTATATAAGCAAATGCCCTGCCTGCAAAGTAATAACATGTCAATTTTTTACAAAATATTTACCAAGGCAGGGCATTTACCCCTTTTGATAAATAAAAAATTATATAAACTTTAGAAAAACTAATTTTAGGACGATAGTATACCCATGTTGGATAAATCTAAATTTATTACGGCACTACCCGTTATGCCAGATATAGCAGCAAAAGTTTTAAGTATACCAGAAGACGATGCGACTATATCATTCAAAGAACTGGAAAATCTTATAAAAGTAGATCCAGGACTTACAACAAAGATTCTAAAAGTTGCGAACTCCGCAATGTACGCAAGGCAGAAAGAAATTACAACCCTTCAGACAGCATTCACAATGCTAGGATTTAAAACTATAAAAAGCCTTGTATTTCTCATTTCAGCCTCAAGCATGCTCAAAGACGGTGCAGACAAAGGTTTCTACAAACGCTTTTGGAAGCACTCAATTCTAAGTGCCTTTACAGCCCAAAACATTGCTGAAAGAGCAGGGTTTGCACGAAAAGCAGATGAATCCTTTCTTGCAGGCCTCCTTCATGACATTGGAGAAACCGCACTTTTTAACGCGGATCCGGATCTTTATTTGTCACTTTCCAGCGAAGAGGAAGAAACTGATGCATTTGGGACAGATCACAAAGAAGTAGGAGAGATGGTATTAAATGAATGGGATTTCCCATCAATTCTTGTGGATACAGCCAGAGAGCATGGCAGCCTAAATATTACATCTCCGCATAAAACAATAATTCTTATTGTTTCAGCAGCTGATTTAATAGCCAAATACTATTCGGATGAACTTGAAACAGATTTAGATGATACTATGTTTGACGCTTTTCTAATGAGAATAAATCTTACAGAAAAAGATAAAGACTTTTATTTAAATGATTTTCATGACAAACTTATAGAAGAACCTATGTTTAAAGAATGCAGCAGTTTGTTTGGACTCTAAAAGACAAGCTTACAATTTTATCAGAAGCCTCATCAGTAATTAGATAAAAATCATCATAAAAGAAAGGGGGCTTCAGCCGCCCCCCAGCAAATTAATCATTATACTATATGCACAAGAAAAAAATCATCTCGGTTAAGAAAAACTATTCTCGTTTTATTTTGCCAGAAGATCTGGCAAACTCAAGTTTGTTCCAAGAGAAAGAGAGAATTCCCAGTATGTATTAGAATAATCATCGCTTGAATCAAAGGTTCCAAAAGTGGAAAAATTGAGTTGGTAAATACTGCCGTTTTTAACCCATGACAAAATACATCCACCCTCAGCCTTTATGTAGCTAGTAACATCTTCGCCATCGATTCCGACATTGTACCATACGCCGCCTCCGCCGCCCCATAAAACAGTATCAAGAGCTCTGCTCCAATCTTTGGATGGAATAGTAAACTGCGCTTTAAGTTGCCCCTTAACTTCCAAGACTCCCATTGGCGCATAATACCTGCTAACATCATCTGTTCTTGATATTTCATAATTCGCAATAGCACCTGGGGTAAATTTCAACACAGGATTTCTTAAGACATTAAAACCAAGCATAAGATCCTGATGGCCAAGAAACATAATATTGTTAACATCATCATCCATAAGCTCGATATGCGCATATGTACTGGTTGTTAGAGGCCCCAGCAAATTGCTTCGAGGAAATTCGATCCATGTATTTGCGTAAACTTCTATGTCATGCTTTCTTATTGGTGTAAGAATTGTTCCATAAGGGTAAAAAGTATCATCTTCAAATGTCCAGTCATATGACGCATTTACAGTCAGAAACTTCCATGTGAAAATTGCAGAACCTCCAAATGTAGGATAAGTAGACAATTGCTGAATAAACTCTCCAAATGAAACAGGATCATCTGTAACAGCATAATCTTGCTTATAGTACAATGGGTCTACAAAAATTCCGGCTCTCGGCACAAGCTGAATACCAATAACATCAAAAGAAAAAGGAAGAGAAAGCTCTAATTTGTGAACCTGAAAAGTCCCCTGCTCGACATCAGTATCGGTACTATAATTATAAAGACTGTAACGTCTTTGCTGATCCAGTGTATAATCGATTCCAAGACCAATGACATTATTAAACTCTGTATTATACGCAAGATTAGCCTTCAAAGAGACTTCATCAGGGCTGGTTGTAAGTAAAACATTACTTACAGCTTTATCAGCGTGCATCCTGGCAAGCTGATTATTATAAACAACCGTATTCTCATAATTATTATCAACATTATAAACACGTTTATAATATTTCATGGCTTCATACCAATTTCCATACCGCTGTTCTACAACACCGAACTTATAGGCTGCTGAAATATTCCATGGGTCTACTATTAAAACTCGCTTAAATTGTTCAGCAGCTTTGGTATTTTGATCTGCTTCAAGATAATAATTACCTAATTCATAACGAATCAAATACGTATCAGATTCCAGATAATAAGTTGCCCTTTCAAGAAGTTTTGCGCAAGCCTGATCCAAAAGAGACAAAGACTCATCCACATCATCCTGTAACGCAAGCATACTATCTCTGTATTCGTTAAGCTGAATCTCTAGATCGTCAATCCCAGCTTCCATTCCATCAGAATAACTACCTTCTGGCGGTGTATAAAAATTAAATTTACCAGAATCATCTGCGTCTTCAGTTGTGGTATCAAAAAAAGCCTTTTGCATTTCAGCATTTAATGACAGATTGTCTTCAACCTCTTCTAAATGAGGAAAAGATGGTCGTAATTTATTTTCAACATTATCAAACAAGCTCTTCCGGGCGCCATCAAGACCTGTATCGCCACCATAAAAAGCCGCCTGATAAAGGCTATAAAGCTCTGCTGCAGTTATAGATGAAGAACTTTCATCATCTCCTATTCCAAAAGACAAAGCATCTTCAGCATCAGAAAATTCTCCATCACTCATAAGCGCTCGTCCCAGCATAAAAGAAGCAAGGCGAGGCTCCTTCTGAGCAATTTGCCTAAGCTCACCTATTTGCCAATCTTTAGACCAAGTCCAACCGCTAGGTTCTATAACTTTATTGAAGGCTTCGTATTCATCATCAAAAGCAGTCACCATATCATGAGCAGTAGTTTTTAACTGTTGATACTCATCTGTATATGAATCTGCCAAAGCTTTAAGATAGTCACTTTCAGAAGAAAGATTAGCATAAGCCTGTTCAGCTTCTTCCAAAGCTTTAGCAGCTTCAGCAGCTTTTTTTATAGCGTCCGGATCTATTTCTGAATCATCTTCTGGATAAGCCTTTGCGTCAGCCTTCTCTGAAGCCTTCCTTGCAGAAGCAAGATGAGATGAAGCATCTTTTAACTCTTTAGATAAAACTTGAAAATAGTCTGGGATATCAAATATAAAAGGTCTTATCGCAGAAATTTTATCACCTACAGACAAGAAGTCTTTATTATCATTAACATATCTGCCAGCAGCAATATAAGCATAAGTAGCAATGACATACCGCATTTGCTCGATTGCCTCAGATCTCATTCCATTCCAAAAATACATCTGAGCCAATTCCTGGCGAAGAGATAGATCATCAGGATTATTCTTCAATCTTTCAAGAATAGAATTTATAACTTCATTTCTCAAATCAAGCTTGGCATGATAAATATCCAGTTTATTTTTCAATTTATCTGAACTGACAAAAACTTCTCCAATTCTTTTTTCAACTTCTGATGCTGATTCATCATCACCGGAAGCTAAAAAAGAGGATTGAAGCATTAAATAAAAATCCAGATACTGCGGATATTCCTCTATGGATTTTTCATACACATCTTGGGCATAATCTGAATAACCTACAGCCTCTTCTATTGAAGCCAATTCTGCCAGCTTGTCTGGATCTGTTTTTGCAGAGGTATATGCGTCATTAAGAATCTTGTCAGCGTCAGCAGACTGAGACATCCAAACCTTGGTCAATGCCATATTAACCTTTAAATTAAGATCATCCGGAAAAACCTCAAGACCTTCTTCAAAAAATTGTATAGCTCTATCATACATAGCGCTCCAGGCCGCGACCTTTCCAGCCTCGGCCCAAAGAGTCTTATTTGAAGAATCCATATCAAGAGCACGTTGATAAAGATCCAAACTTTCATTAAGATCGCCATTCCACAATCTGTTTTTAGCGGCCAAGACTACAGGATAGGAATCGTCCGGCATTACAGCCATAGCCCGAGTCAAGGTTTTCACAGCAGCCTGATAATCACCTACCAAAGAATAAACAAGAGATAATTCCAGAAAGGCCTCTCCATCTTTAGGGTTTTTATCAAGATATTTCTGATAGTCTGAAATAGACAAAAATGGATTATCAATTATGTCACTTTCCAAATCAGAAGGAAAAACATCAGGTTTAACAGCATCGACCTCATCAATTCTGGCTCTGTTTAAAAAGAATAAACTGTCCAGATAAAAATAATACCTTCCATCATAGGCACGTTTTTTAGAAACCTCAATTCTTATCTTGTGTGAACCTTTTTTCAAAAACATGTCACCACAACTGTTCCAGTAATAAGAAGGACTGTATCCTTCAATAACATGCATATCTTCACGATAAACATCTACAGCAGCGTTATTATCAAGAATATAAGAAAAAGGACTAGAATATGATGGACTCATCTCATCTCGAGGACCAGGAGGAGTTCCACCATACCAAAACTCATAATCTCCATCTTCTTCTACATAAAAAACATATTCCGCGTAAAAAGCAGCCCGGCCTTGAAGCCCCACTTCACGATTAAGCTGAACAGACGAATAACCTGAGCAGCCAAAATTTGAAACAGGCTGGGTTGCAAAATTAGTAGAGACAGCATCTTCGCCTTCTATATAAATAAGCCCACTGCTGCTTTCGGAGAAAATAGGTTCAAGCAAACCTTCATCCAAGCTACCAAGAAGAAGATCGTCTTCGGCATTTTCAACTGAGTCAGATGTATCAACCTGAGAAAACAAATCAAAAGATAATACGACTGAAAATAACACTATTAAAAAATATATACGTTTCATAACTCTTTATCCCTCGTCTCATATTCTATATAATAATCGCGAATGAACATAAAAAAAATTATTGCCAGAACCTTAGAGACTTTAGCAATTTCTACCTCTATTCTAATACTAAATATCATAGTTTGCCCAGAGGATCCAGGCTTCATAAAATTAGAGATAACACCATATGCCATGGCAGCTTTTTTTTGTTCAGTTTTCTACAGCAGAAAATTCGGCTTTTTAAGCCTAGGGCTATCTACTGCAGGAGTAGTAATATACTCCTTTTCAAGTAAAACAAACTTTCAAATATATTCAAGCACAATTTTTGCTATAGTAATTTCTTCTACCGTGGGAATGACATATCTACTCGGCACAGTAAAAGAAAGAGATAAGATAAGATTAACAAAAATACAAGAAAAGTTTAAGCAGCTCACAAAAGATAATTATTGGCTAAAAAAAGTTTCAGACGCTCAATTAGTTATAAGTAGAGAATTAGAAGAGAGGATCTCCGGTCAACAGACAACTATAACGTCTCTTCATGAACAAATGATAAAGATGGACAGTCTTAATTTAGAAAAGTCTCTTGAAACATTAGTAGAAACAATCACTTTATTCACAGGTGCAACAGCTATAACAATATGGGTTAAGAGCAAAGACTTAAAACATCTTACACCTGTAGCTAATCACCATATTGACGATAGATTTGAACCGCCTAAACAGCTTAATATAGAAGAATGCATAGAAGGATGGGTATTCAAAAACAACAGAAAAGTTTCTGCGAGAATGATAACAAGCCATGAAACGCTAAAAAAACTTGACAGGGGTTACAATATAATATCCGCGCCAATAACCCTAAATAAAAAAGTTTGGGGAGTCTTAAATATTGCAGATATGCCTTTTGAAAAGTATAATCCATATACAGAAAGACTTTTATCAATAATAATAAACTTGGCTGAACCCGCCTTAACCAGAGCAGTAGAGTATAATAAACAAATCAGTGAAAACGAAACAGATATAGACACACACTTCCCGCTCTTCTCACAAATGAATGCGAACCTGAAACGATACATAGAATCAAGCAAGTATGAGGATGCGCGAATAAGCTTATTAATTATTGAAATATCCAACTTCCAGAATCTATTAGAAGAATACCCTGCCTCAGAAATAAGAAAACTATTTATACAACTTGCAGACGACATACTAACAGCTACTGCAGGTATTGCATCATTTTATATGTATAAAGAAGATAATCAAATGGCTGTTCTTCTACCAGGAACAGATAACGATGGAGCATCTTTACTTTGCATTGATATACTAAAAATTATGAGCTCATCAAACTGGATTATTGGTAACAATGAAATCTCTTTCGAAACAGTAATCGGTTATTCCTCTCTTGGAGATAGCGCGCAAGACGCAAACGGACTCTTAAAACACGCAGAACTCATCCTTGAAATGCAGAAAATATAAGGAGGTTGAATATTGAGAACTTCAAAAATGGATTATATCAGAAACATGGACATGTACTTCAAACCAAGAACTCAATCAGCTGCCTATAAAGCCTGCCTTGATGGAATTCTTCCGGCTGAAGGATTTATATATAAATCAACTTCTATTGAACCTTTAAGCGATACCTCAGTTGATCAGGAAGAGTTAGAAAGAATACTGGGGCAAAAAAACAGAGATCTTAGCACAAATATTAGACTTATTAATATATTTGAAAAAATGACAAGAAACCCTGATAAAGAAATTGCATTGTTTGCAGCAGAAAGCATAAACGCAATTGAAAATGACTATGAGAAAAAACTTGAATCTCTTGGAAAACAACAAAACAGAGAACGCGCGCAAATTCATGCAGAAAGAGCCGAACTTAATAAATCAGTACCGGATTTATATATTTTCTACCTTGAAGAAGCGCTCTCTGAATATAAAAAAATGTTAATAAAAAAATCAGCAAAAATATCTGACATAATTGATCTATGTAAGGTATTAATCAGTCTTAATAAATCTTCAAAGGCAAAAAAGATTATTCATAATGAAAACCTTAATACGGTGGAATCATGTTTTATTCTTGCAAGAATTGCCTATAGTGAGCGAGACTATCCCGAACTTATTAAAACATTACAAGAATTGGAACAAAAAAAATCACAACTCACAGATGTACAATATGAACTTCTCAGCTTTTGGACAAAAACCTATGAACAATAAACCAAAAGTCTGCCTTGTCCTTGAAGGCTCATACCCTTTTATTACAGGTGGAGTCTCTGCCTGGACTCACGATCTGATAATAAATCTTCCAGAGATAGACTTTCTACTTTTTACCATATCACCTGAAGAAGATATGCCGCTTAGGTATGAACTACCGGAAAACGTTATAGAACACAAAGACATAGTTTTAAGCAAACGTTATAAATCAACAGCTAAACCTACTTCAAGAAAAAAACTCATGAAAGCAATCAAGCTTCTTCATGAAACCTTCAAAAAAGGTGAAGAATATAACTTTAGAAGTTTAATAGAACTTGTTCCTGAAGGGTACTTTATGTACAAAGAAGCTGTAACAGAAGATATTGGATGGGATCTGATTGTAAATGCAAATCAGCAACATAATCCATCTTATGCATTCACAGACTATTATTGGGCATGGAAGTCGGCTCATGATATGCTTTTTACAATCTTGGGTTCGAGCCTCCCCGATGCAGATATGTATCACGCTATATCTACCGGATTTGCAGGAATAGCTGCTACTGCGGCAAAAATTAGAAAGAACAAACCATTAATTCTCACAGAACATGGACTATACCATAAAGAACGTGATATGGAAATTCGAAAAAGTTCTATGATTAGAGGTTATCAAAGGGATATGTGGATACGTCTTTATAATTCCTTTAGCAGAATTTGCTACAATGAATCAGATCTTATAATCTCACTCTTTGAAGAAAACCGAAGAAAACAACATGAACTGGGAGCCAATCCCAAAAAAACAAAAGTAATTCCAAACGGCATTGATTTACCACGATTCTCAATACCAAGAAAAGAAAAAGAAGGATTTCATGTCGGACTTGTAGGAAGAGTTGTTCCTATAAAAGATATAAAAACATATATTTTAACGGCAAAAATAGTACTTGAAAAAATACCTGAAGCAATATTTTATTGCATAGGTCCTACAGACGAAGATCCAGGATATTATTCAGAATGCCAAAAACTTACAGAAAGCCTTAGAATAACAGACCGTTTTATTTTTACAGGCAGACAAAATGTAACAGATTATTACTGTTTTTTAAATGCCTTGGTATTAACTTCAGTAAGAGAAGCTCAACCGCTTGTTATTCTGGAAGGTTATTGTGCTGAAGTTCCTGCTGTTGCAACATCTGTCGGCAATATTCCAGAAATGCTGGATTATGATGAACGTTTTTTAGCTCCGTCCAGAGACGCAAAAAAACTGGCAGAATGTATTCAGTATATTCACGATAACCCTAAAGAAATAAAGCAAATAAATAAAAATAATAAAACAAAAGCAATAAATTATTATAACAAAACAGATCTTCACAAACGTTATCATGATATTTATACAAAATATTCAGGCAAAACTAATGAAGGTGAAGATTAATGGCTGGAATAGGTTTCGAACTTAGAAAAGTTGTTCAAAAAGGCAGTATCAGCTCATTTTTCCAAATTGCAGTCTCCGGAGCAATGATTGTAGCCGGCCCATGGCTAATGACGATAGTTACAATTCTGCTTATTCAGAATTTTTTTTCAAGATATTTCACAGAGAACATAGAACTTTTCATGGGCGTAATTATTTACGCTTATGCCTTCTCACTTCTTATCTTTGGCGGCTCTCATTATCTTATAACCAGACGAATGAGCGATCTTTTATACGAAAAGAAAGAACGTCAGGCCTTTGGTTATGTTTTAATAATGTTTATCCCCATAGTAATTACATCTGCAGCAATAGCATCACCAATAGCTTTTTCATTTAACCTTGATATTGAACACGATACACTTTTTAAATTATCAACCATTATTATTTTTGTAAGCATAAACTGTCTGTGGGTAATAATGCTATTTGTTTCAGTTTTAAAATGGTATATAAAAATTTTATCTGTTTATATTATAGGATTATCAGCATCACTTTTTCTTATTTTATCTCTTTCCAAAAACTACGGTGTAGCAGGAGCCGCCCTTGGCTTTGCGGCAGGACAAACCATCATTGTAATATTATTAGTAATGCTATGTTTAATTGCATGGCGCCCTGTTAAACCTGATTTTTTTTATAAGCATAAAATAAAAAAAGGGACTAACCTATTAAAAACCTTCAATTTTATAAAGAAATATCGCTTTTTGTTTTTCACAGGAGTATTTTATTATCTTGGGATATGGATTGATAAATTAATATTCTGGGGAGGATTCGGAGAAACAATCCCCGGAACAGGATTCAAAATATTTGAATATTACGATATCCCCGTATTCTCAGCTAACCTGACAATGATACCGGGGCTTATTTTTTTCACTATTTATACTGAAACAGAATTTTACACAATTCTTAGACGTTTTTTACTTATTATTGGAAAAGGATTATATACTGATATTGTTGAATCAAAAAACAAGATTCTCAATATCGTAAATCTGAGTCTAAAAGAACAAAGCCTTCTACAGGGAATAGTCAGCATC
>JAQQAK010000236.1 GCA_028527945.1 Spirochaetaceae bacterium | reverse complement strand
GAATCAAATGCCGAGGCATAAAAATCACCAGTAGAAAGATCTGTATATGCTATTGAAAGCTTGTCCTTGTAAATACCGGCAGACATTAAATAGTTGTTTGTATCTTTTTCAAGAAAGTCTTCATCTACAACAGTTCCCGGTGTAATAATTTCAGTTACTTCGCGTTCTGCTATCCCCTTGCCTTTTTCAGGTAATTTTGTTTGTTCACATATCGCAATTTTCTTTCCTGCTTTAAGAAGTCTTGCAATATATCCATGAGCAGCATGGTAGGGAATTCCGCACATTTGTATATCATGTCGTTTGGTTAAAGTAAGATTAAGGATAGAAGATGCTTCTTTAGCGTCTGAAAGAAACATCTCGTAAAAGTCTCCTAATCTAAAAAAAAGAATAGAATCTGTATGCTTTTTTTTGATGCGCTTATATTGCTGCATCATTGGTGTATCTGTTGTAGGCATCTAAATTATTTTATTACTGTCTTCCTGCCATTTGCTTAAGACGTTTAAGGACAAGATCTGTTATATCAACCTCATGGTTGTACCAGAGGATATTTTCATCCTGAGTTCGAAGAATAAGAGAATAACCTTCTGACTCTGAAACATATGTTATAGCGTCAAGAATTTCAGCTGTAAAAGTTGATGATTGAGATATACTTTGGCTTTTTGTGTTGATTCGATTTTGCCAAACAGAATGAAACTCTTTAAGGTATTCTTGCTTTTGGTAAATTTGATCCTCAATTTTTAAAGCTTTTGACTTATTATTCTTGTTTAAAGCATCTAATTTTTGTGTTTTTAGATCATTGATTTCTTCAAGAATTTCGTCACGGCCTTTTTCATACTTTTCTCTCATGTTGTCAATTTCTCTCCAGGCTGAGGATTCCGCAAAATAGTCTTCTACTATTCTTGAAAAATTAACAACACCTATTTTTGAAAGTTGTTCAGCTGAAACACTAAAAGTGAATAAAACAGTTATTAAACTGGCAATAGTTAAAACACGTTTAAACATAATTCCCCCCCGAAAATTATAATAATTAATACAATAATGTAGCTGCTTTATTAAAAGCAGTTGTATGATGATGTTCTTTCAAAATAAAGAGCATCAAATGTAAAATAATAAGTCAGAGATATTTTTTTTCTCTGACTTATAGAAAATTCTTTTAAAAATAATCTATATCAAATGTTAGAACAAAATCAATTCCGGAAACATCTGAATCATCATTAGTGAACCAGTCTCCTTCTTGTAATTCAAACTCATGATTAGAAAATTTACCACGCTTAACTAAGAAAAATGATATTGGAAAACTTGGTATATCAATCTGAATACCAGTACCAAGGCTAAAGTAAAAGTCATCGATATCTATATTTGCTAAATCAGAAGGTTCTTCCCATACTCCTGTTCCGCTTAAAAATGTATTCCATGAAACAGCACCAGAAACAATTGGCATAGTAAGATCTAATACTGCATCTATAAGAGCTCTGTTATCGTAATTAGTGTCCCAGCCTCTTCCTATAAACATTCCGTCTATATATAAAAGATCACTTCTTGTCGCAACGACACCTGTACTCCATGCGTCTGCGGTTCCATCATCATCTGTGTCCATATAACCAAATTGAGGCAGAATTAATGAAAATTGTCCATGGAAACCAAGAACTGATTGGAGACTCCATTTTTCTGTAACAGGTATATCAAGTAATTTAAAATAAACATCAAAGTCTGTTTTAGTTTTTATGTATTGCTTATAACCGAATAGAATACCACCGGTATATGTTAGAGTTTCTTTAAGTATAAAACCTTTTGTTGGAGAATAGATTAAATCTCTTGTATCCCAGCTTGCAGTAATCCATGTCTTATCTGTTACAATAATACGGCCAAGATAGTCTCTGGTATCTTTATCATATGCTCGGTATTGAGATTCGTCATAATAAGCATAGGACTCAGCGTTTCCAATTCCGACTCCTAAAGCGAATTTACCTAGTCTGGTAATTTTTGTATAGCCTCCGCTGGCGGATATTGAGGCTTCAAATGAGTGATAGTCCATCAGGTATTCATCATCAATAGAGCCATCATTGTCCATAGCGTAGTCATAATCTGTAACTATATCTTCATCATCTATTGCGTCTTCAAGATCCTCATCTGAAATAGAATCAAGATCTACATCTTCACCTTCTTCATGACTCACTCCGTTATAGGTTCCATCATCAGCCCAAACCCAGTGCCCGTCATACGGATCAGGAACAACCTGATCATCATCGTCCCCATCTGTTGTAAATATTGGAAGAAGAATATCTTGGGCGACACTTGAGTAAAGATTGTGACTTAGCGAGAAATCAATTCCACCTGATATTCTTTTACCAAAAAGCCAGTTATCAGTAAGACCAAAAGATAATTTTTGAGAAGTTGCAGAGCCGCTTAAACTGATGCTAAAATCTCGACCTGTTCCTTTTAAGTTAGTGTCACTCCATTTTAAAAATCCGACTATAGGTATATCTCCTGCAGAAGATGTAAAACTAACTCCAAACTGAATATTCGTAGTGTTTTGCTCTTCTACATTGACAACAAGATCCATAAGCCCATTTTCACTGCCATAAGGCATTTCTGGAACAACTGAAGAAAAGTATTGTGTATTATAAAGGTTATTCAAACCCTGCATAACAGCGTTTTTACTAAAAATATCTCCTTCTTCAAGAGGTATTTCTCGAAGAATAACTTCATCTTTAGTTTTTTCATTTCCCTTGATAATGATATTATCAATATGAGCACGGCTTTTTTCATTTATTGTTATGTTATAAGAAATTGAATTTGTTTGTTCATCTCTAATTTCATTCGGTCTTATTTCATTATAAATATAACCATCATTATAGTAGGTATCGCTAATAGCTGTAAGATCTGCCTGAAGATTTGATCTATTAATATTCTTGCCTATTTCAGATTTTACTTTACCAAGAAGTTCTTCAGTTGTATAAAGTTCATTTCCTTCAAGAGTGAATCCGCCGAATGTCCACAATTCACCTTCATCAATATAGTACACAATTGAAACATAATTTTTATCATCATCTTCTTTTTCTACATCATTTATTGCAACATCTGTAACCTTAGCGTCTATATAACCAGAGTCGGCATAGTATTTTTCAATTGCTGCCTTATCTTTTTCAATATAACTGTTTTGAAAAATACCTTTATTGAAAAAAGACTGTTGCTTTGATTCAAGTTTATTTCTAAGTGTTCGTTCAGACGCAAATGTGTTTCCTGAAAAAGATATAGAATCAACTCTTTGCTGACGGCCTTCTGTTATGGAAAAATAAAGATCCACAAATCCTTCATCAGATGAATCTTCAGTATTGCTGTCAACTTCAATATCAGGATACCCCTCTTCAATGTAAAGGTTTCTGATAGATCCTTCGTCCATTCGTACCTTTGCGTTATTAAGAATGTCATCTTCTTTAATTGAGATTGCATCAAGCAGTTTTGATTTGTTCATATTTTTATTGCCTCTGAAGTTTATTGATTTAACCAGAGGTTTTTCTGTAACATCAAATACTACTACAACTTTGTCATAAACGCCTGTTTCAGGAGGTAAGGCATTTGCTGAGAAATTATCAAAATAATTTAGAGCATATAGTTTACTCTGAAGATCCCAAAAAAGCGTATCTGTGAATTCTTGACCAACAAATTGATCTGTGATTTCTTTTAACTCATTTTCATCAATATTATTAAGTCCATTGAACTTTATTTCTGCAATAGGTTTACCTATATACCAGTCCGCAGCTTGTGCGAAAATAGCAGATGCTGTTGAAATCATGAGAATTATAAACGTAATAAGTAGTTTACGATTCATGTTTACTCCTAAAATAAGTTTCCGTCAAAAACTGTATATCTGATTTGATGACAGTCTTAATGAAAAAAGTTTTGAATGTACATGTAGTACATTTAGTTTTTTTCATTGTTTCTCCATTTCAATAAGAAAATTGCCAGGACAGGCTCAAGCTTGTTTTTTTCATTCCTTCTACCGGATCCTCAAAGTCCGGGTAGATACTGAATTCAAAGTTAGCAATTGGAGATTCCCATTCAAGGCTAATCTCGCTGTCCAGATTCAATTTCAGGTTATCAGAATAACCTTTATCGTTATAAAGATCAAACTGAAAGATACCTTGTAAAAATATATTATCAGTCAAATACTTTCCCAGAAATAAGGTAGTGTTGTCAAGATACTTTGTGAATATGTTATCTTGCATTGTGTCTCTTTCAAAAACATTATACTCAAGTAAATTACTTAAAAGAGATGATCTGATAGATAAAAGATCCAAACGCAAAAATTCTCTCAATTGAGTTTCAAGTCTTCTTACAACTACAAATTGTGAAAAAAGATCCGCTCCCAGATAAAGAACATTATCAAAATTTACGTCTTCCAAATCATCACCAAAAATATTTCCGCCTAATATTGATAATATTTCATTTGTTGACATAGGAGGATCTGAACTAAATTGTGGTTTGAAAGAACTTAATGGTGAATTATTAACTGACAGAATAATTTTGGTAAGATCTCCTAAATTGTTAATTTCACGTATTTCAGCTTCAATGTTTAAAAGAGGATCTATTTTATTTTGAGTCTTTCCCAAGAATTTAACATTTCCTTTTTTTAGAAAGAAGCTCCTTTCAAAATAATAAATTTCACCACCACTAAGAGATAAGTCGCCATCTACGTACAAGCCTTCGGCGCTTGTATAATTAATATTTACTTCTTTTCCTGTTTGCAGAGACGCGCTAATTATTGGCGCGCGTTGTGTGGGCCAATAAAAATGATTGTCCGCACTAATGTGCAAATCAAGATCAGCGTTTATATCCATACTATTGCCTTTTTGAGATTTAATATCGAGATTTGAATTAATCATTACTGTTGCTTCAGAAGCATCAAGATATCCTTCTATATTTAATGTAGATAAATCTCCAAAAATATGAAGATTTCCTGATGTAAAACCATCAACATAAAAAGGAGGTGAATAAAATCTTGCCGATACTGGTTTATCTTGAGGGGCTCTAACTTCAATATCAAAATTTCTTGGAAGCCATCTTTCCATTATTGCTGAAAGTTTTAAATCTACAATTCCGTTGTTTGTTATAATTCTGGTTGGAGGCAGAGTAATATCTTTACCACTGATAAAGAATGAACCATTTGTAGGTTTTGATACATCAAGAGAAATCGGTGGCGTTAATTCAAGCCCTCTAACATTCAATTGGCCGAAAAAATCAGGGTCATTTAAAGTTCCTTTAATTAGTAATTCTCCGCTTAATACTCCCTTAAAAATTGTAAATCCCGGTATTTTCAGATTGTCTGCTGTATATGAAATATTTTTTACAGAAGCGTTTATAATACTTTCATGAATACTTCCTGACGCTGAAAGAGTTACAGGGAATGGCGCTTCTGAAGAAAGGATAAACTTACCGTTTTGAAAAAACGTTCCATTAAGCTCATCATGAGAGCCTCCATGAAATGATATTAGTTCTTTGTTTTTTAATAAATCAAAAGTCCATGGATCTTTTTTATCATTATTAATATTTAAGTTCTTAACTTCTATTTCTGCGTTGATGTTTTCAAGAGATTCAATTATTCCGTAATAATCTTCAGCAATTGAGGTTTTTGCGGTAATTGAAACCTTTGAATTTACATTTAAAGACTTTGCGTCTGTTTTGAATGAGCCATCTAAATTATGAATTCCATTTTGAAAGTTAAGCTCACCTGTAAAATCTTTTAAATGAATATCAGAATAAGAACCTGATAAATTAAGGCATTTTAATATTAAATCATTATATTTTAATGAGGTTTTTAAAGTTACTCTTTGACTATAGACCGCAGCATTTGCAGTGTTTACATTAAGTTCAATATTCGGATTTTTTGGAGTTCCACCTATATTTATATTACCATTAAGTTCTCCAGCAATTGGAGTACTTGATGTAAGCCGAGAAAGTTTAAAGTTGTTAATATTTATATGCCCAACAAGGTTATCTTCATTAATTCCCAGAACAATTTCGTAACTTTCTTTTAGTGTATTATCAGTATCATCTTCATTTATGTCTTTAAGTTCCAAATGTGTTGTGCCTGAAATAGAAGGGTTGATACTATGCAGGATAAGATCTCCTCCGCCTTGCAAATTTGTTTTATCGTCTGAGTATTTTAGATTATAAATGCTGCCTGTACCAGGTTTAGCCAAAAGTGAAAAGCCTATGTTTCCATACCCCAAACCTGTCGGAATACCATCTATCTTAAAGTTGTTAACAAGGATTTTCCAATCTTCAGAATTAGTAAAATAACCTGTTGTATTGATAGTAAGTCCGGAATTAATTTTATCCGAAAACGCCAAAGGAAATTGATTTGCCTTAAACT
>JAQQAK010000235.1 GCA_028527945.1 Spirochaetaceae bacterium | reverse complement strand
CCCTTCTTGCCAGAAGGATTACCAGATTACAACAGCTGTCTCCAATGCTTTCTAGTTCATTAACTATTCGTATCATTGAGGTAGCAGTTCTTGTACCTTCTTCATTTAATCCTTCGCTGGTACACTCAATGAGGTAGCTTGTTATCTGTTCCTGCATCTGATCTGTGAAATCTTCCATATCTTTTATTTTCTTGAATTCTGTTTCTATCTTGCTGTCATTTAATTTTACGCTGGAAAGAAAAGTATCAAACATTTCAACGGTTATGCTGGCCATTCTGGATATTTCAGCTTTGGCCTTCATTAGATTTATTTCCGCGGTGTCCTGAATGCTTGTTGACATGTATTTTAGCTCATATTTTCCATCAAATCTGTCAGTTGTCTCAGGTACAATTTTTTCAACAAGCTTGGCAAACTGTGGAACAAACCAGATGAATATTAAAGTGTTGAATACGTTAAACAGGGTATGAAACATTGCAAGATGTTCAGGAATCTTTTCTCCTGAAAAAGCGTCTCCTGGCACAAGAAAATCTACAAATCTTAGAAATGGGGTGTAGATGATCATTACAAGAATTGCTCCTGCTATGTTGAAGAGAATATGTGCTCTTGATGCTCTTTTTGCGTTTGTGTTTGCGCCTATTGAGGCCAGGTATGCGGTTATTGTTGTACCAATATTTGATCCAATAATAACTGCTGCTGCTGTGTGGTAATCTATCCAACCGGAATAAGCCATTGTAAGAGCTATTGCCATTGAAGCTGATGATGATTGTATTATTACGGTGAGAACTGCTCCAACAAGAATAAAAATTATGAATGACACAAATCCTAAATTGGAAAAACTGGCAAGGAAAGATAAGACTTCAGGGTTACTGTCTATGTGAGGTACAGAGCCTTTTAAGAAGTCCAGGCCTAAAAATAAAATACCAAAACCAATAAAAACTTCGCCAAGGTCTTGTTTTCGTAGTTTTTTGGTAAAAAGAAGTGGGAGTCCAATTCCTATTGCAGGAAGAGCTATTGTTACAATACTGAATTTGAAACCTATCAGGGCAACTATCCAGCCTGTTACAGTTGTTCCTATGTTGGCTCCCATAATGACGCCTATAGCTTGAGAGAGAGACAGTAGTCCGGCGTTTACAAAAGAAACAACCATAACTGTTGTCGCTGATGAAGATTGTACTATAGCAGTAACAGCAAAACCTGTTAATGCTGCGGAAAAACGATTAACAGTCATAAAGTTAAGAACTTTCTGAAGTCTGTCTCCAGCCGTTTTCTGTATGCCGTCACTCATTACTTTCATTCCGTAAAGAAATAATCCAAGGCTTCCGGCAATTTTTAAGATTGAATAAATAATCATAGTATTGTTAGATTTTTAACAATATTCTAACAATAAGTAAAGAGGATAAATAAAATAGTTTTCAGGTATATCAGGCTGAAAATATAGGTTTTATTGTTTTCAGAAAAATGGGGTGCAATCATATTGAAAACGATTTTTCAATATGCTACATTCCTTCTATCAAAGTCTGGTGGTTCTTATGGTATTTACAAGATCGTCTCTTCTGGGCATTATTGCCTGTCCCGGTGCGGAAAAGATTAGCGGGGAAATAATCTCCGGTCTTAAATCTATCTATCTAAAATATTACAAAAAAACAGCTGATTCTCTTGTCTCTCGGTATGGTTATTCACGTGAAGATGTTGTTAAAAAAATTAATTTTGTTAATGAGCTTACCTCGGTAAAAGGTGGGCGAATAAAGGATGTTGATAAATACAGGCCTCCTGCTTATAGAATCCCGACAAAATTTACTTATTTTGCCAATGGTGAGGTTAAGTCTGAGATTAATTCATCTATCCGAAATATGGATATTTTTATAATTCAGGATCCTGCAAATCATTATCCTATGGATATAAACGAAAATGGCAAACCTGTATCTATGAGTGTTAATGATCATCTAATGATGCTTTTTACTACTATAGATGCAGTTATCGGGGCAGGGGCTCATAGTGTTACTGTTGTTGTTCCGCTGTATCCTTATAGCCGGCAGCATAAAAAGAAAGGACGAGAAGCTCTTACTGCATCATGGTTTGGACGAACTTGTGAGCAAATGGGGGTTTCAAAGATTATTACACTGGATATCCATTGTAAGGCTATTGAAATGACCTTTAAATCTCTTCATTTAGAAAACCTTCATGCTTCTTTTCAGATAATAAAAGAATTAAGCGAATTAACAGATTTAGAAAATGACGATCTTGTTGTTGTTTCTCCGGATACAGGAGCAATTGATCGAAACAAGTATTTTGCGGGAGCGCTTAAAAGGCCGCTTGCGATGATTTATAAAGAACGTGATTATTCAAAAGTAAGTTCAGACGCAAAACAGAATAATATTACAAATATGCGGCTTCTTGGAGATGTTGATGGTAAGACGGTTTTTATGGCAGATGACATGCTTGGAACCGGCGGAACACTTATTAAGGCTATGGCAATGCTTAAAGAGCATGGCGCAAAAAAGATTATATGTGCTGTAAGTCTTCCTTTGTTTACCGGAGATGCTGTTAACAGTTTTGAAGAAGCTTATCAAAAGGGGCTCTTTGATAGAATTATTGGTACAAATGCTGTTTTTCATACTGAGAACGTTCTTGATCGTGAATGGTTTGTTTCTGCCAGTATTAGTGAGCTTTTTGCCAGAACTATTTCAAGAATTCATCATGGAAATTCTTTAAGTTCGCTTCTTGATAATACTAAGATTATCACAAGGCATTTAGGACCCAGTTAAATCTTGGCTAATAAAAAAGTGTAGCAGTGAAGTTGCTACACTTTTTTTATAGATATCTTTTGGGTTCTTCGTTTTCTACTGCTGCAAAAAGTTCTATATGGGGTTTTAGCGGGCTTGATTCTATTTTTGGGAAAAGAACTTCTTCGATCTGATACAATCCCACAGCCTCTGTCATTGATATTATGATTTTAACAGGTTTTTCTTCTCCTTTTTCTATATCAACCTTTTCTATTGCTGCCGCGGAGTATTTATGAATATCTCCAACCTTGGCGCCGCTGTCTATCATCATTGGAATTCGTGACCTTCCTTTTTCCATATCAAGGCCGTCTGCTATTAGCACTAGTCCAGCTTCAAGTGAATGTATTTTACGTGTTCCCATATGTCCGCTAATACATTCCAGTGTAAGCGAGCGTCCAATAGTTGTCCTTTTTATATCTGTCTGATAGACATGCTTCATTATTCTGTCAATAATTGGTAGCGCGAGTGTCGCAGACCATGTTTCATGATCCTGCCTTCCTGTAGACATTCCTATATCATGCAGGAATGCCGCTGCAAGCACGGATACCATGCTGTCCTCAAATGTTCCGCATTCTTCAGTTTCAAGGCTGAATTGTATATTTCTTTCTTTTAATATGTTTGCCATTGTTATGGCATTTAAAGCAACCTTTCTCATATGTACCGGGCCGTGATCATTGTAGCTTAGTCTTTTTATTGAAACTGTATTGGCGTAATCCTGGAGATTTTCTATTTCAGGATCTTCTATCATGAACTCTACTGCTGTTTTACATTTACCATTTAGAGCTTTTAAAAGTTTTTTATCTAATGCTTTTTCTTTAGGTGATTTCATACTTGCTCCTTTAATGAAATTATAATAATATTTTTATTGGCTGGGTAGCTTAAAAAGCGTGATAATTCTTATTGACAAAAAAAAATATCTTTGTTATGTTCATGCAACTATGTCACGCCTCTGTAGCTCAGCTGGTAGAGCGCATCCATGGTAAGGATGAGGTCACCGGTTCAAATCCGGTCGGAGGCTCTATATTAACGCTGAGCCGGACGGATGGCTGGCATTTAGGAGAAGCTGTAAGATGGCAAAGAAAGGTAAAGGTGCTGTTGAAAAAATAGCATTAAAATGTAGTGAATGTAACCGTCGAAATTATACAACTCAGAAGAATAGACGGAATATGCAAGGTAAGATGGAAATTAAAAAATATTGCAAGTGGGACAATAAGCACACTTTGCATGTAGAAACGAAAATAAAGTAAATTATATACAGGCCAGTAGCTCCAACGGCTAGAGCGCCGGTCTCCAAAACCGGATGTTGTAGGTTCGAATCCTACCTGGCCTGTATTTTTTTTATATTAACGGGAGCTCAAAATGAAAAAGATTATTCAGTTTTTTAAAGACAGTGTTTCTGAGCTAAAGAAAGTTTCATGGCCAAGCAGGGAAGAGGTTGGTTCATCAACTCGGATAGTTGTTGTTTCTGTAGTTATCTTTGCTGTGGTATTGGGTCTTGTAGATTTTCTGTTTGTTACGGGAATTGATAAACTTTTTAGTTAAAAACAGTTTTGCGGCCCTGGCGCTGAAGTTTTTTTCTTTGGTAGCATAAATCTTTTGAGGATAGGTTGTTATGTCTAAAGGCTGGTATGTAGTTCACACGTACTCAGGATACGAAAATAAGGTAGAGAAATATATACGTCTTCTTATGGAAGAGCCGGAAATGGCGGAAGTTATTTTTGATATAAAAGTCCCTTCCGAAGATGTCGTAGAGATAAAAGACGGGAAAAAGAAGATTACTTCCAAGAAGTTTTTGCCGGGTTATATTCTTGTCGAAATGGATTTGCCTGATGTTAGATGGGAAGCTGCTTGTTCAAAGATTCGTATGATTCAGGGTGTTACTGGTTTTGTTGGCGCCAGGAAAGGTTTTAAGCCTCAGCCTATTAGTCAGGATGAAGCCAGAAGTATTCTTCAGAAAGCCGGAGAGATTAAGGCTGACAAGACTCTTAAAACTAAGCAGTCTTTTTCTGTTGGCGAGACTATTCGAATTGTTGACGGCCCGTTTGATACATTTACAGGTACTGTAGAAGAAATTAATCTGGAAAAAGGTAAGTTGAGGGTTATGGTTGGTATTTTCGGCCGTGCAACTCCTGTCGAACTTGACTTTTTGCAGGTAGAAAAATTATAAAAAACCGCTTTTTTTTAGCGGATATGAAGATGGGAGTGGTGCTTTTGCTTTTTGCTTTAGTACTGCGTTAAAACCACGAAGGAGATTTTATGGCTAAGAAAAAGGTTACGGGGATGATTAAGCTCCAAGTACCTGCAGGAAAGGCTACTCCGGCTCCGCCGGTAGGTCCGGCTCTCGGTCCTCATGGTGTTTCTGCTCCTACTTTCTGTCAGCAGTTTAATGACAGAACAAGTAAATTTGAACCTGGTTTAACTATACCAGTTGTTATTTCAGTCTTTTCGGATAAGTCTTTTACTTTTGTTACAAAGACACCTCCTGCAGCAGTTCTTATTAAGAAAGCAATTAATCTTGGAAAAGGTTCAGCAGAACCTCACAAAGTTAAGGTTGCTAAAATTACCAGAGCACAGATTCAGGAAATTGCTGAGATGAAGATGCCTGATCTTAATGCTAATGACGTTGAGGCGGCAATAAAGATTATATCCGGTACAGCGCGCAGTATGGGCGTTGAGGTGGAGGGCTAAATGAAGCACGGGAAAAAATATTTAGAAGCATCTGCTAAATATGATAAGCAGAAGTCTTATTCATATGATGAGGCAGCTAAACTTGTTAAAGAACTTTCTTTTGCTAAGTTTGATGAAACTATAGAGCTCTCTGTAAAGCTAAATATAAAGAAAAGTCAGACTGTTAGAGATACAACAGTGCTTCCTGCACAGTTTACAGCAGAAAAAAAGGTTCTTGTCTTTGCTAAAGGCGAGAAAGCTGAAGAAGCAAAGGCTGCTGGTGCTGCATATGTAGGTGATACAGACCTTATTGATAAGATAAAGGGCGGTTGGCTCGATTTTGATGTTGCTGTTGCAACTCCAGATATGATGAGAGACGTTGGTCGTCTTGGTCCTATACTTGGTCGAAGAGGGCTTATGCCTAATCCTAAGACCCAGACTGTTACTTTTGATATAAAAGGAGCTCTTGCTGAGCTTTCTAAGGGACGTGTTGAGTTTAGGTCTGATAAAACAGGTGTTGTACATCTTGCTATTGGAAAGGTTTCAATGGATCCTGAAAGTGTTGGTAAGAACGCTGAACATGTTGTTTCTGAGATTATTAAAAAGAAGCCTGCAGAAGCAAAAGGTGATTTTATTAGTTCTGTTGCATTGTCTTCAACTATGGGCCCTGGTGTTCGTGTTGAAGTTAAGGATGCTCTTTAGGCTGAAGGAGATAGGATATGTCTGATTATACAGTAAAGATACAGCCTGAGAAGGTTGCAGCTATAAACGCATTAAAAGAAGAGTTTGGCGGAGTTGATAATTTTATTTTCACAGATTATCGTGGGCTAACAGTAGAGCAGATATCAGAGCTTAGAGGTAAGCTTAAAGAAAGTGGTTCTACTTATAAGGTTGTTAAAAACAGATTTGCCAAAATAGCTTTAAAAGAGCTTGATAAGCCTGAAGTGGGAGATATGCTTGTAGGTCCTACTGCTGTTGTTGTTTCTGGTGATGAAGCTAGTTCTGCAGCAAAAGAGCTTTTTGCTTTTGCAAAAGACACTCCTGTAGAGATTAAGGGTGGTCTTATTGGAAGTGATGTTTTTGATAAGTCTCAGATGGAGGCTTTTTCAAAGTTGCCATCAAAGCAGGAACTTATTGCAAAGCTTTTGGGTACAATGAATGCACCTATTCAGAACTTTGTTTATGTGCTTAATGCTGTTCCTGAGAAGTTTGTTAGAACTCTTCAGGCTGTTGCTGATTCAAAGGAATAGTAAATACAATAAAATGTTGGTTTATTTTATTGTTCTACAAAAGTTTTAGGCTTTGTTTAAAGTTTTTGTAAATAAATAGTTAATTATCAGGCAAAAGTGTTTTGCTTTTGTCTGAAATGAATATGAAATCAGGATGTTAGTCTTCATGGTAGCACATGCTATTGTCCTGAAAGAATAAAAACATAAGGAGAAGGTAATATGGCTACAAAAGAAGAAATTTTAGAAGCAATCGCAGGCATGACAGTACTTGAGCTTTCTGAGCTTATTTCTGCTATGGAAGAAAAATTTGGAGTTACTGCTGCTGCACCTGTTGCAGTTGCTGCTGCACCTGGCGCTGCTGGTGGTGCTGCTGAAGCTGCTGAAGAACAGACAGAATTTGATGTTGTTCTTAAAGGATTTTCTGATGGTCAGAAGATTCCTGTAATCAAAGAGGTTAGAGGTATTACTGGTCTTGGTCTTAAAGAGGCTAAAGAAATGGTAGAAAGTGGTGAAGCTACTCTTAAAGAAGGCGTTTCTAAAGAAGAAGCTGCAACTATGAAAGAGAAGTTAGAGGCTGCTGGCGCTGTTGTTGAAGTTAAATAGTAAACTGCGGTATTTAAATTAATTGATTACTCAATAAACCACCGAAAATTACTATTTTTTCGGTGGGTTTATTGCGTTTTAGGGCATTTGGCGTTTTTTATGGCTTAGCTCATCGTTGTTACGGTGGCTGTAGAAAAAATCAAATGCAGTTTCGAGATATAATATTTTATTAGTCTCGAAATAGTTATCACAGCTTAAAAAACCAGGGGGGTGGTGATGCTGAAAAATGGCAAAACCATAGAGAGAACATATATAGGAATGGAATATTATGAGGTTTTGGATCTACCTAACCTTGTAGGTATTCAACTTACGTCTTATGAAAAATTTCTACAAAGAGATCTTGTTATTGATGGCAAAGCTCCTAAAGAAGCGGGGCTTGAAGAAGTTTTTCAGGCAACTTTTCCGATTGAGAGTCCAAATGGCGATATGACTCTTGAGTATGACAGATATTTTCTTGATGAAGAGAATATGAAGTTCTCAGAAACAGAGTGTAAGCAAAAGGGTATTAGCTATGCGGTTCCTATAAAAGCCAGAATTAATCTTCTTTTTAATGATACTGGAGAGATTCGGCAGAAAGATATCTATATCGGCGATATTCCTTTAATGACAGATCGTGGTACTTTTATTATTAATGGTGCGGAACGAGTAGTTGTTAGTCAGATTCATAGATCTCCTGGTGTTATTTTTTCTCATGAGAAGGGTGTTTATTCTTCCAGAATTATTCCTTACAGAGGATCTTGGCTTGAATTTGAAATAGATCAGAAAAAAGAGCTTGTTTACGCAAAGGTTGACAGGAAGAAAAGAATATTAGGGACTCTTTTTCTAAGAGCTCTGGGTTACACTTCCCGTGAAGAAATAATAGATTTATTTTATAGCTCTAAAGAAACTATTATTTCTGATGATAAAGAAGTTAAAGAAGAATTGGTTGGAAAGGTTTTATCAAGAGCGGTTTTTATTGAAGCTGATGGTGAATCTAAAAAGATTTACAGAGCTGGAGAAAAACTTCATCCGCATGATATAGATGAATTGGTGCACTCAGGTGTTAAAGAAATCACTATTATAGATGATAGCGATCCTGAATCATTGCATTCTCAGATAATATTAAACTGTTTTGAACGTGAAGACTCTAAGTTTACACGTGATGAACCGGGTATTGATGAGCCTACAAAAGATGACGCAATAGTTGCTGTTTATTCAGTTCTTATGCCAGGTGAGCCAATTACTATTGAAAGCGCTCAGAAAGATCTTGAAACTATGTTCTTCTCTACAAGAAGATATGATCTTGGAAGAGTAGGTCGGTATAAGCTTAATAAAAAGTTTGATTATGAAAATCCTCTGGAAGAATCTGTTCTTACAAGAGAAGATATTGTAAATACAATGGGATTTCTGATAAAGGTTTATATCGGAGAGGCTAATGTTGATGATATTGACCATCTTGGAAATAGAAGAATCCGTTCTGTAGGTGAACTTCTTGCAAATCAATTAAAAACTGCTTTTACAAGAATGGAAAGAATTGCAAAAGAACGTATGTCTCTTAAAGAAATTGATACTGTAAAACCACAGGATCTTATTTCAATAAAGCCTGTTGTTGCTGCTGTTAAAGAGTTTTTTGGTTCTTCACAGTTGTCTCAGTTTATGGATCAGGTTAATCCTTTGGCAGAGCTTACTCATAAGAGACGTTTGAATGCTCTTGGACCTGGTGGTTTGTCGAGAGATAGGGCTGGTTTTGAGGTTCGTGATGTACACTATACTCATTATGGTAGAATGTGTCCTATTGAAACACCTGAAGGTCCTAACATCGGTCTTATTGTGTCACTTGCAAACTATACAAAGGTTAATGATTATGGCTTTTTAGAAACACCTTATAGAAAGGTTATAGATGGAAAAGCTACTTCTGAAGTTGAGTATTTATCAGCTATGGATGAAGAGAAATATTTCGTCGCGCAGGGTAATGCTTTAATAGATTCTGAGGGTAATTTTAAGGATGAACTGGTTTCTGTTAGAAAGACCGGTGACTATGCAGTAAAAGAGCCTAAAGATATTCAATATATGGATGTATCGCCAAAGCAGGTTATTTCTGTTGCGACCTCTCTTATTCCATTTTTGGAACATGATGATGCTAACCGAGCTTTGATGGGTTCTAACATGCAGCGTCAGGCTGTACCTCTTGTTTTTCCTGAGCCACCAATTGTTGGTACAGGTATGGAGGGCAAGACTGCTTATGATTCTGGTGTTTTGGTTAAATCAAAAAGAGCCGGTGAGGTAATATATGTTACTTCAAAGCAGGTTATAATAAGACCTGATGATGCTAAAAATTCAGAAGATGTTGATATATATGACATGCTGAAATATCAGAGAACAAACCAGGATACATGTTTTAATCAGCGTCCTATCGTAATGAAAGGGCAGAAGGTTGATGCTGGTGCAGTTCTTGCTGACGGTCCTGCTACAAGTCAGGGTGAGTTATCACTTGGCCGTAACATTCTCTTGGGATTTGTTCCATGGAATGGTTATAACTATGAGGATGCTATTTGTATTTCAGAAAAAGTTGTAAAAGAAGATATTTTTACTTCTATACATGTTAAAGAGTTTACAGTTGATGTTAGAGAAACAAAGCTTGGACCAGAGAAGCTTACAAGAGATATTCCTAATGTAAGTGAAAAGGCTTTAGATCAGCTTGATGAGGAAGGTATTATCCGTGTTGGCGCTAAAGTAGGTTCAGGATATATCCTTGTTGGTAAGGTTACTCCAAAATCAGAAACAGAGACTACTCCGGAATTTAAGCTTTTGAACTCGATTTTTGGTGAGAAAGCAAAAGAGGTTAGAGATACTTCTCTTAGGACGCCTCATGGAGTTGAAGGTACTGTAATAGACGTTCAGCGTCTTAGACGTTCTGAGGGCGATGATCTTTCTCCGGGTGTAGATGAAGTTGTAAAGGTTCTTGTAGCTATAAAGAGAAAGCTTAGAGAAGGTGATAAGATGGCAGGTCGTCACGGAAATAAGGGTGTTGTTGCACGTGTGTTACCTGAAGAAGATATGCCATATATGGAAGATGGAACTCCGCTTGATATTGTTCTTAATCCTCTTGGTGTTCCTTCTCGTATGAACTTGGGGCAGATCCTTGAAACAGAACTTGGTTGGGCTGGTTCAAAGCTTGGTGAGTGGTATTCTACTCCTGTTTTTCAGTCTGCTTCAAATGAGCAGATAGAAGCAAAGCTTGAGGCTGCAGGTCTTCCGACTTCTTCTAAGACAGTTCTTAGAGATGGCCGAACAGGTAAGCCTTTTGAGAATGAAGTATTCTGCGGTATGGTTTATATGTTAAAGCTTCATCACCTTGTTGATGAAAAAATGCATGCTCGTTCAACAGGACCTTATTCTCTTGTTACTCAGCAGCCTCTTGGTGGTAAAGCACAGTTTGGTGGTCAGAGACTTGGAGAGATGGAAGTTTGGGCTCTTGAAGCATATGGTGCGGCTAATACATTGCAGGAATTGTTGACAATTAAGTCAGATGATATGGCAGGACGTGCCAAAATATATGAAAGTATTGTTAAGGGTGAACCTGCAACAAGCGCTGGTGTTCCAGAATCTTTTAACGTTCTGGTTCAGGAACTTAGAGGGTTGGCTTTGGATATGACTATTTATGATTCCAAGGGCAAGCGAGTTCCTCTTACTGAAAGAGACGAAGAGTTGATAACCCGACAGGGAAACCAGTTCTAATGAATTAGTGTCTCTGAAGTTAATGCTTCAGAGATTTTTATAAAAGCAAAAAACGAAATATACCCTCGTTGAGGGTTTATTGGGAGATAATAGATGAGAGAAATACAGGATTTTGATCATATTCAGATAATGCTAGCTTCGCCAGAGCAGATTAGGGCTTGGTCCTATGGTGAGGTGAAAAAGCCTGAAACAATAAATTACCGAACCCTACGTCCGGAAAAGGATGGTTTGTTTTGTGAGAGGATCTTCGGAACAACAAAAGAATGGGAATGTTATTGTGGTAAATTTAAGTCTATCAGGTATAAAGGTGTTATTTGTGACCGTTGTGGCGTTGAAGTAACACACTTTAAGGTTCGCCGTGAAAGAATGGGGCATATAGAACTTGCTTCTCCTGTATCACATATATGGTATTACAGATCTGTACCATCAAGAATGGGGCTTCTTCTGGATTTAACAGTAGCAGCTCTTAGATCTATCCTGTATTACGAGAAATATATTGTTATTGATCCAGGTGATACTGACCTGAAAAAAATGGAGCTTCTTACAGAAGAAGATTACAATACCTCAAGAGAGCGTTACGGAATGAGCTTTACTGCTGGTATTGGTGCAGAAGCTATAAGAACTCTTCTTGAAAGAATAGATCTTGATTTGCTTTCTGTAGAGCTCCGAGCAAAAATGGTTGAAAAAGGTGTTAAGGCTGATAAGAGACTTCTTAAGAGGATAGAGATTGTTGAGAATTTTAGAGATTCCAAGAATAGACCTGAATGGATGATCCTTGATGTTATACCAGTTATTCCGCCTGAGTTAAGACCTATGGTTCAGCTTGATGGTGGACGTTTTGCTACATCAGACCTTAATGATCTTTACAGACGTGTAATAAATAGAAATAACAGACTTAAAAGGCTTATGTCTCTTAATGCGCCTGATATTATTATAAGAAATGAAAAAAGAATGCTTCAGGAAGCAGTTGATGCTCTTTTTGATAATTCTAAAAAGAAAAGAGTTGTTAAAGGTGCTTCAAACAGACCTCTTAAATCACTTTCTGATTTTCTTAAAGGTAAGCAGGGACGTTTTAGGCAGAACTTACTTGGAAAGCGTGTTGACTATTCAGGACGTTCTGTAATTGTAGTTGGTCCGGATCTTAGAATGCATCAGTGTGGTCTTCCTGCGAAGATGGCGCTTGAATTGTATAAACCTTTTATAATGAAGAAGCTCGTTGAAAAAGACGTTGTTTACAATATTAAAAAGGCTAAAAACCTTGTAGAGCAGGAAACTCCTGAAGTATGGGCAGTTCTTGATGAGGTCGTAAGAGAGCATCCAGTTATGCTTAACCGTGCGCCGACATTGCACCGTCTTGGTATTCAGGCTTTTGAACCTGTTTTGGTTCAGGGTAAAGCTCTTAAGCTTCATCCTTTGGTTTGTCATGCTTACAATGCTGACTTTGATGGGGATCAGATGGCTATCCATGTGCCTCTAACACAGGCTGCACAGATAGAATGCTGGACTTTGATGCTTTCTATTAATAACCTTCTAAACCCTGCAAGTGGTAGTCCGGTTGTATTCCCGTCACAGGATATGGTTCTTGGTATTAACTACCTTACAAGACAAAGACCGGGTGCTCATGGTGAAGGGAAATGGTTTATTAGTGGAGATGATATTATTCTTGCTCAAGAAGCAGGTGCTGTAGATTATCAGGCCTTGTGTCATGTTAAAATCGATGGCGAGTATGTGGAGACAACTGCTGGACGAATAATTTTTAACAAGGCAATGCCTCCTGAAATTGAATATGTTAACTATTCTCTTGGTGATAAAGAATTAAGAGCTTTAATTGCTGATACTATTAAAAAGCATGGTCCTTCTATTACAGTTACTATGTTAGATGCTGTAAAAGATACAGGTTTTAAATACGCAACTCTTTTTGGCGCAACAATAAGTATGCAGGATATTGTTATTCCTGTTGAAAAGAAAGAAATGATTGAGGCTGCTAATGAGGAAGTTGTTGTTATTCAGGAACAGTATCAGCAGGGGCATATAACTTCTGAAGAACGTTATAACAGGGTTGTTGAAGTTTGGAGTAAAACAAACGAAGACCTTACAAATGTTCTTATGAAAACACTTAAAGAAGATAAGGCAGGATTTAATCCTGTTTACATGATGGCTGACTCAGGAGCTCGAGGTAGCCGTACTCAGATACGACAGCTCGCTGGTATGCGTGGTCTTATGGCTAAACCTTCTGGTGATATTATTGAATTGCCTATTAGATCGAACTTTAAAGAAGGTCTTTCAATTATTGAATTCTTTATTTCAACAAATGGTGCAAGAAAGGGTCTTGCTGATACTGCTCTTAAGACAGCTGATGCTGGATATTTGACAAGACGTCTTGTAGATATCGCTCAGGATGTGGTTGTTAATGATGATGACTGCGGAACTATTAATGGTATAGAGATTAGGGCGATTAAAGACGGTGAAGATATTGTTGAATCACTTTCTGATAGAATAGTTGGAAGGTTTACACTTGAACGTGTTAAGCATCCTATTACTGGCGAAATAATGATAGATGTAAATGAAGAGATTACTGATACCATTGCCAAGGATATTGAAGATGCTGGTGTTGAATGTGTAAGAATCAGAACTGTTCTTACTTGTGAGGCTGAGCATGGCGTTTGTAGAAAATGTTATGGTAGAAACCTTGCGAATAATAAAACTGTAGAAATAGGTGAGGCAGTTGGTATTATTGCTGCCCAATCAATTGGTCAGCCTGGTACTCAGCTTACCATGAGAACTTTCCATATTGGTGGTGCTGCGACAAAGGCGAGTGAAGAGAATAGAACTTACCTTAAGTATAATGCCCTTATAAAAGAGATAAATGGTACAACTGTAACACTTGAGAATGGAGACGTTCTTTATACTCGAAAGGGTAATGTTGTTATTGCAAAAGTTTTACAGAGAATACCTATAGAATCAGGTGCAAAGGTTGTTGTTGATAATGGTGTAAAGGTTGTTCCTGGTGATGAGGTTGTTAAGAATGGAAAAGAAAGCCTTGCTGCAGAAGAAATAGGATTTATAAGTATTCTTGAAAAAGAAGTTGTGCTAATTGCACAGGATCAAAAGATAGATATTAGAACAGGTGCAAAACTTCTTGTTGGAATCGGTGATGTTGTTCCGGCTGAAGAATCAATTGCTGTGTTTGACCCATTTTCTGAGCCTATTATTGCAGAGGTTGAAGGAAAGGTTGTTTATAAAGATATAATTCTTGGAACAACACAGATCGGAAGAGCGTCGT
>JAQQAK010000234.1 GCA_028527945.1 Spirochaetaceae bacterium | reverse complement strand
CATAGATGGAATATGCAGGGAGCTATGAAATTTATTGGCTTCAGAAACTATAAAGAACTTTTTACGAATTTGGATTTCAGAATAACTGTTTCGAACACCTTTTTTTATATGATAATGAATGTAAGTCTTACAGTTGTTCTGCTCTGGTGTTAGTTTTATTTCTTAATAGAGATACAAAATTCGCAAACTTTCTGCAAACATTAAGCTTTACACCAACTTTACAATCACAGCTTGAATCAGAAGTAGTAAGTGCTGAACATATTTATCTATGCTTAGCACAGTTACTACTACTGAATCGCTTGCTTCTACTGTAAAAGTATAATCACCCTCAGTCAGGTCAATGGTTACATGAACGTCTCCAATACCAGTATTGTTTATTTTAAGATCTGATATATAAGTTTGGACTTAGATATCGTTGATGGATATTTACTAATCAGTAATTGAAGAATCAGTAATTGAAGAATCAGTTGTTCCATCTCCAAGTGCAGTCCATGTACCGTTGTTCCAGTATCCGGCAACTTTAATTCCGCTGCTGTTGACAATATATCCACCGGCTAGAACGTCATCTCCAGCAACATCAAGAGTCTTAACGATGCTGTCTGTTGTCCCATCTCCAAGCGCAATCCAGGTACTGTTATACCAGTATCCTGCAATCTTTTTATTATTAGTGGTTATATACCCTCCACCATAGAGCGCGGTAGTGGTTTTTATAACCGTATTAACTGCGGACTCAGATGAAGTAGTATCGAGTATGGTGCAGGTTTCTGTTATATCTGTAGAAGAAGATTCATCTGGAACTATTTTCCAGATGCAGGCACTCTTATTTTTTAAACCGCCAATGTATACTTCATAATTGTCTACAATCCCACCTGATTGTGTTATGCTGTAGATAAATATGTCTAAAGCTTCTCCTCGATCATCTATAAAATAAGCTCTATCCATCAGTAGTGTTGATGTTCCAGAGCTATCTACAAAACCAAATTTAAAAAAAAGGGGTCTTCCTACTGGAGGGTAGTTTCCACATCCAAAAAAGTAGTCAAGAGTCTCAGTTTTATCCGGGAATGAAACCTCTCTTGATGTCGCGTCAATATCACGGCAGTACATGTATAGTTCGCTATAACCGGCAGAGGGGGAGTTCATGGGGGTGTTAAAATCACTAGGTTTACCGTTTAACCATGCTACAGGTACTTCTTTTTGATCAGTTACATTCGTTTTTTTCATTGTATATCCAGATAGTAATATATTATTAGCTCCAGCATAAATATCATAGATTGTGACAGGCCTTTTCAATGGAAAATTACCGTTATCATTTACATAGTTATTCATTGAATCAACTTCATTTAGTGTACTGTTTTTCCAATATCCGCCGCAACGGTAACCAAGTGTTGAATTGTTATAATCACCACCTATATAAATATCGCCATCTTTGATGCTGATACCACTAGCAATTGAGTCAGATGAATTTGAAAGGTTGCTTCCCAAATCATTCCACTCATTTCCCTTCCAGTATCCTGCACTATTGTTAACTACTCCGGAAAAATATAATGTTTTTCCAGCAAAAGAAGATGTCTCTTGGTTAGCATCAGAGTCATCAGTAGCAATGATTGTGTAAGCTTCCGACCATGCCTCATCAATGATTCCATCTCCATCTGTATCTACACCATCGGCCGTTCCATCTCCATCGGTATCAATCGCTGTGCCGTCGGCTGTGCCGTCACCGTCCATATCTACAGTACCAAGGCTTGTACCGCTTTGACCAATACTCTTGTCAAACTGGCATGACATGAATATACAGCTTACTGCAATGATCATGATTATTAGTGGTAACACTATCTTTTTCATTTTTTCTCCTTGATTTAATATTGATTATAAAATTCACTACACAAGTATTTTGTCTCTTATGAGATATTTTCATATACTGAAGATCTTTTCATTAACATTTGTTAAATTTATTTTTGATAAGTTCTTCTCTACCAACTGCTTTCCAAAAGATAGGAACAGTTATAATCTATTTCAATTAAAAAATTGTGGAATGCAATTTCAATTCTCCTTCTTGATCTAAATCATGCCTTTTGTTTGTGTAATATCCTATAACACCATTTGAAGCTATAGGGTTCGATCAATACAAATAGAAAATTACTGTATAAGATTTCATATTAACTACTATGTTGTATTTTTTCTCAAAAAAAGTTTCTCATATTATAAATTGAGAAACTTCTAACCTGATTCTACCTACAAGTGGAGCAAACGGAACGACAATAACCTGGACATCAAATAATACAGATGTAGTTGCCGCAGATGAAATAGTAACAAGCCCCCGAGCATCTACAGGTTATACCACTATATTTTGGCAGCAGCTGCTACAAAAGGTGATGCAAGTGCCTCCGAAACCTTTTCAATTACAGTACTTGCTTATTGGACAAAGCTTGTAAAATACATGTTTTTTCAAGTGAGCTTGATTATTTTTGTTTTTGGGAATATGAAAAGCATCCAACAAGAAATCATATATGCAAAAATCTTTTTTACCCTGGAATAGATGGTTGTTTGATTGCTTATCCTGAAGGATTTTACCTTTATCAAAAATAGAATATATGCTTGAGTATAACTTTATTCGCCGGGAAGGTTTAATACCCCGCCCTGCTTTAGCAGGATTCTACATGCGGAATCTTCTATTTGGAAAGAGTATTTTTGTGTTGGGTAGAAAGCGGCGATCGTCTAAACCCATTCCTTGCAGAACCAACCTGTGTTTGCTCTGCTCCGGAGTGGTTGATTTTATAGTGTTTCTGCTTTTATGCTGTACGAATTCATTAAGAATTTTCATTAAGTACTCCTTTTAGGTTTGTTTTTATGAAAAAAAAATCAAAGAAAGCTTTTTTGTCTTAGAATTGCTGTAAAAAAACGTAAGAAACTTGTAATAAACATGAAAATAAACTGTAAGAAGCCTGAAAAATCTGTAAGCCAACTGTAAATAAACTGTAAATAAGCCTGAAATAAGCCTGAAATAAGCCTGTTTTCGAAATCGTATCCAATGAGTGGAAGTGTGATATAGATTGACAAAATATTTTTAGCATAATTGAATACCATTTAAAATAAAATCAAAATAAGGAGTATTTATGAGTGTTATAGGAGATAGGTTCATGCAAAAAATGCTTATCTATTTTAGCCTTTTCTTGGTTTTAGGGATGAGTTCTTGCTCTTTATTTTCAGATGATGGAGATCTTTTTAATGTTACTTTTAAGAATGAATCATCAGAAAATATTACCGATATTGAGTTCTACGCAATCATTAACGATGGTGATGGATCAGTCAATTCATACGTTTCACCTATTACCAAAGATTCTATAGGTAGTGGAGAATCATTCTCTTCATCATTAGACTTCAGTTCTTCACCTGCTTGTGATGGTCAATATGTTTTTGAGTATACATATTCAGGCGAAGAGTATTCAACTACATTTGGTTATTATACAGGAGGTGGGCCTGCATATAATTATGATAATCTTATTTTAACCATCAATGGGGAAACTTTTTCTGGTGAATATGAATAGCTAATTTATATTGGGGGGGAGTGTAAAGGCTCCCCTCTTAGTTATGCTGATAGATTTACAGAAGGTGACTCCTTGCTGGGCTGACCCTTTCTGGAAAATCAGACATGTTTATTACCACAAATATTAATAATTAAGTTTAATTTTTAAGTCGGTTTTTTATTAAGACCGCCTTAAGTTTAATTCCCCCAAAAAATCCTCAATTAAAATCATTCATCATTTCTTAAAATAATCCTCATTGCATTCTAATAATTCAACTCTTTAATAAAGATTGTTTAACGGAGTGTCATAATGAGTGAAATCAAATTACATAATATATGTAAGCGTTATGGTGATAAATCTATAATCGAAGATCTTAATCTTACAGTTGAAGACGGAAGTTTTACAGTTTTATTAGGTCCTTCTGGCTGTGGAAAATCAACTACTTTAAGAATGGTTGCTGGTCTTGAACAACCTTCTGATGGAAAGATCCTGATAGGTGGTGATGATATGGCTGATATAGAGCCTGGAAAACGTGGTATCGCAATGGTTTTTCAGAATTATGCTCTTTATCCCACAATGACTGTTAGAAAAAATATTGAATACGGTCTTAAAAACAATCATATTCCCAAAACAGAACGTGAACAGCTTATTGAAGAAGTCATAGAATTAGTTGATCTCAAAGAGCATATTGATAAAAAGCCACAGTTTTTGTCAGGAGGAGAGCGTCAGAGAGTTGCTCTTGCAAGGGCTATGGTAAAAAAGCCCAGAGTGTTTTTAATGGATGAGCCTCTTTCTAATCTTGACGCAAAGCTCCGTTCGCAAATCAGGAACGATCTGATAGAACTACACCAGAGGCTTCAGACAACATTTCTTTATGTTACTCATGATCAGGTAGAAGCTATGAGTATGGGAACCAAAATCGTATTAATGAACTCCGGAAAAATAATGCAGGAAGATACTCCTCATGGAATTTACCACCATCCTTCAAATGTTTTTACATCAAAATTCATTGGTTCTCCGCCAATGAGTTTTATTGAAATCTGTGATTTAGCGGACGTAAATATTAATTTGCCTGAAAATACTTTGACAATAGGTGTAAGACCTGAAAATGTAAAAATAGATATAACAGGAAATTATGATAAGGATACTGTTATAAATTCTGTCTGCCGTCTAAAAGGTCAAATTATCAGCTTTGAACTTTTAGGCGCTGAAATTCTTTTTTCAATTCTTTTGGCTTCAGGTAATAAGGTTACTGTTAAGCAGTATGTTGAAGCCTCTGATGAAAGATTTAATCCTGATTCATTACGAGAAAGAACAAAAGATTCAGAAGTAAACCTTTTTATTAATCCTAAACATTTTCATTTTTTTGATTCAAACGGAGCCCTCATTAAAGCTG